>JAUVBC010000099.1 GCA_030591405.1 Candidatus Zixiibacteriota bacterium | reverse complement strand
ATCCGGTCCCGGAGTTTAGATTTGTAACGGTTATTGAGCCGAAGTTTGAAAGAGACGTTGTAATTGTTGATGCAGGAATATATGATCGGGGTAACGCCCATAATTGGCCAATATTTCCCAGGTCACCTTGGGACATTCCGGAATATCCGGATTTTCCTGATACATCCGGTCCAGTGGTCAGGAATGTTCTTGGTGAGTTTATAAATAATTGGAAAACAGATTCTTTTGATATGACAAACCTGCTTCCAGATGATACAATATGTCCTGATGATAATCCTGACTGCGCCACTGACGGCAGTAATGGCTACTTATGGGTAGCAAGGAAGTGGAGAAACGGAACGACGCAGGATTATTATCCGGTTACGGCAATTGATCCCTATAGAGATTCGTCATATGGCAGTATTTCTTTGCGTGAGATACTAAAGCACAAGATTGCCCTTATAGTTAAGGATAATACGTCCGGCCTAATTAGTTTTGAAACATTAGAAGGTCTTGCCCTTGTTGAGGGCATCAATTCTGGGATGAATGCCTGGATTATGGCACGAGCCGCCGAGGGCGAAGGATTTATTTCAGAAAACAACAGACTGGCTGCCAGTGAGATTCTCACCTCCTATTTTGGAGTTGCTGGACTTCAACAATCTGGTTGGCAAGAACGGACCACAACCGGTGATGTTAGAATTGAGGATTTCATTGGGGCTACTTCATTGATTTCCGGAGAGTTACCGGACTTGTTTATTGACACAACAAGACTGGAGACATTTTATCTCTGGGAGTCGGATTCGTGCCTGGCCAATCTGGAATTTCCATGTTATCCTTTCAGGGATCTTAACACCGATACGATAATTGCCGGCGCGATGCCGGAAGTTGGATATTTGATAAGGGGAATAGGTACCGAACCTTTGTATCTCTATAAATCAAAGTATGGTAGCAATCCTCCTTTTTATATTGATAAGCGCGAAGGAACCGTGGTCGCGATTCGTTATGCCAATAATTATTTCAGAACGTCACATTTTAATTTTAATGTGATGGCTATGGATGAAGTTTCGGCCAGACAGGTTTTTGAGACGATGATGGAGTGGTTGTCGTATCAGCCATTCATTAATGCGGGTAAAGTTAATGCAAACTACTTTGGCTCTGATGTTAAAAAATATAGGAATATCAGTAACCACCTGCATGAGTTAAAGGAACAAGGTTTATTGCCTTCAATGAGTGAATTGTAATATTTAAAATTGTATTGCGATGGCCGGGGATATTAATTTATCTCCGGCTTTTTTATTTTAGGGTGGAGGAAATGGCCTGAATTGTTTGATGGTCGGGGAAATTCTCAAGAGCTATTTGTAAAACATATCTGGCGCTGTCTATCTTTCCTGAAAGGCGATATCCATTAATAAGATTTACATAAGCATCGGCTAATGATGAGTCGTTGAATATGGCCTGATTGCTCATCTCGATTGATCTAACCAAATCGTTTTGTTTTCCATAAATGTACCCCAATTGATAAGCTGCCCGCCCTTTGACTTTAAGCGAAATCTGATACCCCGTCAAACCTGAATAGGTGAAAGCGCGATCATCGGTTTCGGGTGCGATTGTAATGGCCGATAAAGCGGCCAATAGATGATTAGCTGTCAGAGCATACATTTGCCAGTTGGAATATATGAGACCAGCTTCCAGATGAATTCTTGATTTTTCAGAAGTCGATAATAATGCTTCATTAATGGAATTCTGCAGACCTGTTGTATCATATAGGGCCGCTTGGTTTCTCATTTTTATTATATTGGCTTCAGTGTGATACGGTTTCAAAGTAAGGGCAGAATCGGCGTATATGATGGATGATAGATACTGATTATTAATAAGATACAAAGATGCGATATTGACATACCCGTCAGCTCGATTGGGAAACAATTCTATCTCACGCCTGAAATAATATTCGGCCGAATCGCCATCTCCCTGCCGAAGCCAGGCCACGCCGAGATTAAGATTTGCATCAGGGAAATTAGAATTGAAATTTAGCAAATGTGCAAATAAATCGGTCGCTTTTTTATAATCACCCTTATATAAATAGTAATTAGCCTGATTAAAAAGCCCGCCTGAAATTTCTTGTGATTCCGTTTTTGGAGAAGGTATATATGACAGGAGAAAAACGGTGGCGCCGATAACAAGTGCAATAGAATGGTTTTTCAGTTTTATGCTTCTCCCATTGATACTAAATAAATTGGAAATTCCATATGAGGCCAGAATTATCAACAATGGTATCACCGGCAATCGGTAACGGGCATTGATAAAAAACAGAGATATTATGAGTAAATAAAATAATAAAATTACTATCAGAAAAATAATATTTGAATTGAATCCGCGTTTTATTGCAATAAAAAATAAGGCTATCGATACCAAAGCCAGAATAAAGGCGTAATTAATTGGAATGAGTCTTAATACCGGATTCGTATCGAAGAAAATATTCAAATCTCTGTTATTAGATATCTCCAGATTGTTAAAACATAAATATAGCTTGTTAAAATATAAATTGATAAAACCGGTTTTGTTATTGGCTACCCAATTTAATCCTTTGTTGTACCAGAAATCTGAAACCTCAGATGCTTTCAATTTCATGCCGGTTTCATTTTCTGCGATATAATTAATATCCTTCATTTGCCAGTTGTGTCCCAAAGGTGGTGGCATAGAGGCGGTTGAGCCGTCGGCGGTGGAGTTGTTGCCGATATAAAAATTAATTCCGCCTGATGATGATATCAGCAGAAAATCATCGGCCACCAAATAATTGCGGACTGTTACCGGTATTATGATAATAAGTAAAGAGCCTGTTAATATTATGCTTTGCGCAAATGAGTTTGTAAGCTTACGGTTTTTTATGAATATCCAGATTATAAAAATAGGTAACAGTGCCAGAATTGTTGGTTTGGTAATGGCCGCCAATCCGATAACAAGCCCGGTAAGAATATTCCATTTTATCGTTTTGGTTTCTATTGCGTGCAGAAAGCATAGAATCGATAATTCAAAAAGTAATGTAAAGAGGCTGTCAACTAATAGCTCGCTTTCAAAATATATTGCTATCGGGTAAATAGCATGAAGCAGGGCCGCAAAAATGGCTGACTTTTTCCCAAAAAGTTTGAAGGCTATTTGGCCAGTGACATAAACGGATGAGATACCAATAATAAGTCCGAATATTCTGGCGGCCAGAATCGAACTGCCAAATATTGAATATATCCCGCCCAGGAGATAAATATAGAAAGGTGCCCGAAAGAAGGCTTCGTGGCCAATTAGATTGCCATTGGCAATTGTTTGTGCCCAGTAATTATGAAAAAGCGAATCAACCAGTAATTGATCCCATTGCTGGTTATTATAGTAAAACAGCAGGAATATTCCTCGAATTATTCCGGCCAGAATCATTATTGCCAGTAAAGGATGATCGCTTATAAATGTCCGTAAATTTCTTTTCATATATGTTTAAGATAATCAACTTTTTTTGGTTTTACAACTGCAAGCTATAGTTGCAAACTGTTTCCTGTTTGCAACTATGAGCCATGCTGACCGGCAGATAGAAAATGCCGAAGAATTTCACTGTTCAAGTTTTATACATCTGTCGAATGTTTTGCAAGTAAGGTCATATCAATAAGATAGCGGCCCCGGATTCCTCGTAGCTTAAAGAAATATCAGATATTTCAATGATTATCTCCTCAGGCATACCTGTTGCTCAAACCAGACTTGGTTTTTATTTAAGGAGATATTATGTTACGTCAAATTAACAGTTTATTATTTTTGTCAATATTGGCGGCCATCGTTCTCTTTGGTATTGGATCGGTCTCGGCCGTATCTTTGTCACCATCGATTTCAAAATTGCTTGATTCTTTCAATTCTAATGAAAACGAGAAATCAGATTCAATAGTGCAGGTAATTGTGTTTGTCGAAGATGATAATCAGATGCCTGCGCCTGCCAAAGCAACTTCGTTTAAAGCGCTTGATTTCAGAACCAAACATAAAATGGTTATCGAAGATCTCAAAGTTAGAAATTCAAATTTATTAGAATCGATAAGTGCCCAGATTGCAATTATAAATCCGGGCGTTCAAATTAAGAGATTCTGGATTGCATCGGCGTTGGCTTTTGAGATTCCGCTTTCGCAAATTGATGAGCTGACAAAAATCACTGGTGTCGTCTCTGTAATCGAAAACGGCGCCGTTGAATATATTCAACCGGTCGAAGTAGATTTTGCTTCTTACAAAACAAATGGAAATTACAGCCATTTAGAAGCGATGAATATCCCGGCTCTTTGGGATATGGGTATTGATGGTTCCGATCGACTTATTTGTAATTTCGATACCGGTGTTGATGGCGAACATCCGGCTCTGAAGAGTAAATGGCATGGTAACAGTGCCTCTGCAGCGGCGAGTTGGTTTGCGCCGCGTCAGACCGGGACCACCCCTCTTGACGTCGTTGGTCATGGTACTCAGACGATGGGCATCATGGTCGGCGGTACCGATACCGATACTATTGGTGTCGCCCCCGGAGCCGAATGGATGGGCGCGGCCGTTGTCGATCAGGGACAAACATTGAGTAATACAATTTCTGATATATTAAGCGCATTTGAATGGATCGTCGATCCCGATGGTAACCCGGAAACGGTTGATGACATGCCTGATGTCGTCTTAAATAGCTGGGGAATTCCAACCTCAATTATTGAACCATGCGACGAAACATTTTTTCAGGTAATCGATAATGTTGAAGCAGCCGGTATTGTTACTATCTTTGCCGCCGGAAACGAAGGTCCCGAGCCATATAGTCTCCGTAATCCGGCCAATAGCGCAAGATCACCTCTGAATTCCTTTTCCGTCGGAGCTATAGATCATAACACCAATCTGGTTGCATCATTTTCGAGCCGTGGTCCTTCCAGCTGTGACAGCACAAGTATTAAGCCGGAGGTTGTGGCTCCCGGCGTCGGTATTTATACTACTGCCAAAGGCGGCGGGTATCGGTATTCAACCGGGACATCGATGGCAGCACCGATTATTGCCGGTTTAGTGGCGTTAATGAGACAGTACAATCCGGAAGCGACCGTTGAGGAAATTAAAAATGCGTTAATCGAATCGGCCACGGATCTCGGCTATCAGGGTGAAGATAATGATTATGGTCACGGTTTACCGGATGCTATCAAAGCTCTGGCTTTATTGCCGCGGCCAAATGCGCCGGAAATCAACATTACCGGAACAATTATTGGTGATGACGGTATTGCCGATCCGATGGAGACATTTGACCTCTATGTAAGATTAAACGCCGTTTCCAATTCTTTTGACTCGTTAACCGGATACTTGTATTGCAACGATGCTCGGATTAGTATTATTGATAATCAGTCTCCGTTTATATTTCCCCCGAATAGCACTTTGTCGGCAAACGTTCCGCCATTTATAGTAAATGTCAATGACCAGATTCTGCATGGTGAGGTGGTTCCTTTTAGTCTAATTATTGATCTGCCTTTTGGTATTCCGTATGATACCCTTAGTTTTAATCTGACCGTCGGTACTCCGCCAAGCGGCAATATGTTTACGCATATTTCCACTGCCATTGAAATGACCGTATCTGATTTTGGTCAGTTTGGAATGGCCGAAAATTCAATCTATCCGGCGGGCGGAAGAGGACTCAGATATAAAAATTCGGAAAATATTTTGTATGAAGCTGGAATAATAATAGGACGTAATTCGTTGCAGTTGTCATCATCAATCAGAGACAGTCTGGGTCGTGCCGACCAGTCTGATTTCAGTCCGATATCTGAAATCGCAATTGACTATTCGACTTCATCCGAGGGATTCAAGACCTATGCCGAATTTACCGATTCCCATGCCGATATTCAAATTCCGATTTCAGTGGGACAGGCCATTACCAGTTTTAATGAAGCCGGTGAAGATCAATTCATGATAGTCAGATATTTTCTAAAAAATAATAGCGCTGAACCGATTACCGATTTATCATTTGGATTTTTCTCTGATTTTGATCTCAGTCAGACAGGCGATCAGATCGGTGTATTTTCTGAGAGCAATCTTTATTATCAGATGTCCGATCTGTACACAATTGGGATTATGCCTTTGACCGATATTAAAGGCATTTTGGCCATTGATAATGGCGATCAAAAAATGAATATTTCGAAACAGGATAAATTTGGATATTTGAATCATGACGGATTTGATATTAATAATACCGAGACCGGTGATTATATGTCGGTTTTGTCATTTGGTCCTTTTAATATTATGCCGCATGATTCGGTCGAAGTTGCTTTGTTAATAGCGGTCGGCGAATCGTTATCAGACGTTCAGTATTTCAGTAATCTCGGCGCCGAGAAATATTTCGGAGTTACCGATATTGAAAACCAGGCCGATGTTCTTCCATCCGATTTTGAGCTGGGACAAAATTACCCGAACCCATTTAATCCGGCCACAACAATATCTTTTCAGATTACCAGAGTCACTCATGCCAGATTATCGGTGATAAATATTCTGGGTCAGGAAGTTTCAGTTCTTTTTGATGAACAGGCCCAGGCCGGAAATCATACGATCAGATGGGATGGTGTTGACCAAAACAATTCGAAAGTGGCCTCAGGAATTTATTTTTACAGGCTTGAAACAGATTTATCGGTTGATACCAAAAAGATGCTGATGATAAAATAATAGATATACATAAGGCGGGACATTATCCTTAAATAAAAACCAAATAATTTCCTGCCAAAAAGCCGCCTTTTCAAGGCGGCTTTTTTTTTGTATACTCTTTATAAATAAAATCAATATTTTAAATAACTGGCTGAAACTTCAGGGACGCAGGAGATAATTTGAACGGTTCTTTTATATTCGGACAATATAAACCATACGATTCGTATGGTCATCGCCTTGACCCACGCGGAAAGATACTGTTTGGTCTGTTTCTTATGGTGTTGGCTCTGTTTACTCAGTCGGCTCTGTTTTATTCTATTATGATTGTCGCGTTGATCACGCTATTAAGATTTTCCAAAATAAGTTTTAGATTACTGCTCAAAAATATCGGACCGTTTAATATTCTGGTTTCAATTACCGCCATTTATCACCTGATATTCTCTTCCAGAGAATCGGCGGAAATCATAAATCTTTTTGGATTCAGCTTGACCAGAGGCGGTCTTGAAATGGCAGTTGTATTTTCATTAAGGGTTATTTTATTTGTGGTAATAGCTTTTCTTATGGCGTTGACCATCGCACCTTCAGAGATGGCCGAAAGTCTGGTTTATTTTATTAAACCTCTGAAGAAACTTAAAATCCCAGTGAATGATATCGGATTGATAATATTTATCGCGATGCGGTTTATTCCTGTTTTGGCAGAGGAGTTTGAGACGATTAAAAAAGCTCAGATTATCAGGGGAGTCAGCTATTCCGGGGGATTGATCAATCGTGCCAAAAAGTCATTGGTTTTGTTGATCCCTGTTTTTCAATCGGCTATTCGGAGGGCCGATGATCTGGCGATTGCTATTGAATCACGGGGGTATATCAGCGGCTCCGAAAGAAGTTCGCTGCGGCAATTTCGGTTTAACTTT
>JAUVBC010000258.1 GCA_030591405.1 Candidatus Zixiibacteriota bacterium | reverse complement strand
CATATCCTGATGAACTATCGTTCGTATCGTGCTGAGGCGTTACGAGGATTGGGGCAGCCGTATCAGGCGATTGACACATACAATTCAATCATCTATAGTACCAAAAACAGGCGGGATCGTTTCACCGCATTGTATGAAACCGGAAATATCTATCGTTATGATTTAATCGATTATGACAGCGCCCGGATAATCTACGATTCGGTTACGGCCAGCTGTCCTTATGGTCAGATAAACTATTTGACCAATCTGGAGAAAGCAAAACTGTTTCTGGTGGAGGGTGATCTGGAGAGTGCGGCAACATCATTTAATGGATTAATCGGCGCTCAGTTGCCCGAAGAACATCTTGAATATTTGGAATATAATCTGGCTATGATCGATTTTCTCGGCAAAAATTTTGAGACGGCGGAACTGAAATTTCGGAAATTATTCCAAAAGTACCCGCGTGGATTTTATCTTAACGATGCTTTGATTAACGCTCTTGTAATCGGCGAATCATTTTTGGAGGTTCCTGAGATGTTATCAGAATATGCTGAGGCCTTATTGTTTCAGTATCGTTTGATGCCTGATTCGATGGAAAGTCGTTTCAACTCAATTATAAATCAGCCGCTTTCGCCACTGACCGGTATTAGCTGTTATCAACTTGCTGAATATTATGCCCAAAATAATGCCGATAAGAAGGCATTTGAGATTATTGATAAAATGGAAAAAGAATATCGTGACGATTATTTCTATCCATACTGTTTGAAAATCAAGGGTGATATATTTTCACGCGATGAAGCGAATAAAGAAAAGGCATCGGAAATATATCGATTAATTCTAACCGACTACAGCAATTATCCTTTTCTTGGAGAGATCAGGAAAAAACTCCAGGAACTTGAAGGCTATGTTTCTACCGGCTGAAAATCAATAATCTGAGGGGACTTTTTCCTGAGTCGCCTTCTGCGCTCTCAACTGAATTTCCAGATTTTCAATTTTATTTTCATACGTTTCGATTCTGCGTTTTTTCATCTTGGTGGTTGTTCTGATTAAAAGGGCCAGAGATATCAGCATAAAAAGAACCGAATTGATTTGACGGAAAATCATTCCATAATTAAAAAGAGAATCCATAAACGCCGCAATCCCAAGTAAAAACATAATTGTACACCAGACAAACATAAGGCCTCCTAAATATATTTCTGCCGATTTGAATTGGTATCTACTTTTTCCTTGTTAATCGGCCATTTACGTTTATATTTGAGCCAATAATTTGAAGATATTTTTAGCCGATGCTGATTTTTTAATCGAGATATAATTTCGGCAGTATAATATTGGAGCCTTAGGAGGACTTATTGGAAACCAAAATGAATAATACAACCAATGGTTTTGATCGTACCAATGCTATTATTGCCGTAATTGTTTTTCTTTTCACTTTTGTTGTTTACCGGCTGACTGTTGCCCCCACCCTTTCTTATTGGGACTGTGGTGAATTTATTGCCAGCGCCTATATCCTCGGAATTCCCCACCCGCCGGGATCACCGGTTTTTGTGGTGCTGGGAAGGCTTTTTTCGTTACTTCCAATAGCGGCCGATATTTGTTATCGAATAAATCTGCTGTCTGTGGTGGCGTCATCATTTACCGCAAGTTTTGGTTATCTGGTTGTTGTAAGAATTGTAAAACTATGGTATAAACCGGGCGAATTTACCGGCTGGAAAAGAGTTATCGGATACATCGGCGGCGTTGTCGGCTCGCTATTTATGGCCTTTTCAATGACAAACTGGGGAAATTCGGTGGAAACCGAAGTTTATGGTCTGTCGATGATGCTTTTGACCATAATTTTTTGGCTGGCACTTCAGTATTATGAAAACAATGGCACAACCAAAGGAATGCGTCTTGCGGTATTGATATGTTTTCTGGCGATGCTTGGGGTTGGCATTCATCTGACGACATTTCTGATTATGCCGGTTGCGGCTATTTTTTTGATTTTAAAAAAAGATGCGCCCAAAAGAGCCTGGTTTACAATTTGTACTCTGATCGCGGCAGAGCTTCTGGCAATTATCGCTTTTTCAGATGTTGCTTTCGGATTTGAATATTTTGTTTTCATATCGGTAATTCTGATGGCGGTCACCGGCTGGCTGGTCTATCAGCATATTAACTGGTCGGTATTGATAGCAATTGTGGCTTTTTCTTTGATTATGATCGGGTTTTATCAGTTTATATACGCGGTTATTGGCGGTTTGGTCGTTTTGGTGATCATCGCTTTGGCCGCCAGCAAAAAGTTTGACTGGAAAACCGGAATTGCCATTTTGATACTTGCTGCAATCGGATTTTCGTTCCATCTGTTTATTCCGATCCGCTCATCTTTGAACCCCCGCATTGATGAAAATAACCCCTCGCGTGATTTTGATACTTTTGTAAATTATCTGGATCGCAAACAGTATGGCAGTGAATTGATGGCCGAACGGATGTTTAATCGTCGTGGAACCTGGGCGCACCAAATGGGTCGACATGCTCATATGGGATTCTGGAGTTATTTCGAAGAGCAATACGGCTTCAATAAAATTTTTGGTCTGCTTTTTATTCTCGGTTTGTTTGGGACCTGGTTTGCGATTAAGAAAAAGATTGAAATAGGGTATCCATTTCTGATATTTCTTTTATTAAGCTCGATTGGGCTTGTGCTGTACATGAATTTTGCCGACGGGGTAAAATTTAACATACAAACCGGTGATGCCTATCTTGAGGTCAGAAATCGAGACTATTTCTTCACCCCTGCTTTTATCTATTTTGGGCTGGCGATGGGACTCGGTATTTCTGCTTTAATGGAAGTGGTAAGAAAGAAACTTTCCGAAACAAACCTGAAACAGTACCAAAAACCGGCACTATTGGTTATGTCGCTGACCGTTCTGCTGCCGATGGTGACTTTGTCGCATAACTATTATTACTGTGACCGTTCCAATCATTATTATCCGTATGTATATGCTCATAACATTCTTGAATCATGCGAAGAAAATGCAATCTTATTTACTGCCGGTGACAATGATACCTTTCCACTTTGGTGTCTTCAGGAAGTATATAATGTCAGACGCGATATCAGAGTGGTCAATCTCTCGCTGATTAACACTGACTGGTATATCTGGCAGATGAAAAATCAATACGATGTTCCTATTCCGCTGACCAAAGAACAGATTCTCTGGTATCCGTTGGAAACCGGAGGTGAGGTTTTCCCGCGACCAAAGGAGCCGTTCAAAGATAGAGCCCGAAAGCGGATGACTTATCTTTTGCCGATGCCGTTTGAGGGTCGTACTGTCAAACTTCAGGATATGATGGTTGATGAGATCATTCTGGAAAATAACTGGAAGGTCCCGGTTTTGTTTTCGTCGGAGCCGTATGCCGAGTCTCCTTTGAATCTTCGCAGTTTGGCTTATGCTAAGGGTGTTTTGTACCAGATGTCAAAAACTCCGCCGGAAAGATTAATCGATGCCGATGAAGGTTTTCGGCTCTTTAAAGAAGTGTATCGCTTTGACGGTCTCAATGATCCGACCATTTTCAGAGATGATAATGCCACCGGAGTTATGCTAACTCTCGGCTTTAATGCGATCAGGATTTATCAGGAGTTTATGCGTCAGGATCGAATTGACGATGCTATTGAGGTTCTTGAATTTACCGTTGAAAAGTATCCCGAGTTTTTCCAGAGCTATCCGCTTTTAGCCGATCGATATGTGCAAGAGGGAGACAGCGCCAAGGCACAGGAGCTTTTAGTTCAAATGGAAACAACAATGACCGATCTCTATGAGCGGAATCCGGATAATCAGTTTTATGCTCAGGATCTCGGTCTGGCCAAACATAATCTAGGAAAAGACGAT
>JAUVBC010000104.1 GCA_030591405.1 Candidatus Zixiibacteriota bacterium | reverse complement strand
TAAATATATTTGAGCAATTTCCCTGATGATTTAACTTTAGATTGATTTGGCTGGATTTCATCCTGAGCCTGAAAAACCATCGGATTTTGCCTGATAAGCCCGACATAATCATGCCGCCAGAAATTATCGATAAGCCTTCTTAGTTTGGGAAGGGTCAAAAGCTTGTATTTGTATTTTCCCTTGCGACCGGAAAGCTTCATTAAAATTTCGGCCACCCAGCCCGGTACCCAGGCCAAAAACGGAATTGAAAAATGTCTTTCGACCAATGACATTTTATTATAAGCACTAAAATAGCAGAACCCATCATACTTTAAAACACGATAAATTTCATACATCAACTCATCGGGATTATCAACCCTGCTGTAAAATCGGTCGCAGATGACAACATCAATAGTTAGATCTCCAATTGATAGGTTTCCATTTTCACAGCAAATATATTTAACATTGTCTTGATCGCTCAATCTTCGACTCATTCTTAGCGCTAATTTATCAACATCAAGGGCGATTACTTCCCTAAAATTATGAGCCAGACATTCAGTCTTGATATTATCGGCGGCACCAAGGTATAGGCAATTAAGATTTTCCAACTCACGAAAAGAAAAGTGACGACAAACTGCCAAGATTTGATTCGCCTCCTTTTCAGCAAGCGTCCCTTCTAAAATAACCTTGGAACGATCAATTTCCCGCTCGATATTATTCTGTTTTACCGGTGAGGCGACAATATTCATAATTCCCTCGTATCAGATTTTGGCCAACTCTTTTATTTATCGGAAAAGATTTTGAGATATCTTCTGATAATTATTTTAATCAGTAACCGCTATCTCCTCACTATTTTTAAGTTCAAACTCCAGACGGCGCCCCAATTCCATAATGGCCGGATCGTCGGAATCAATATCTAAGGCATCCGATATCAGTTTAAGCGCCTTTTTATAGTGGCCATCTCTGGCCAACCGATCAGCCAACAGTACTCTGATTTCGGTACCTGCCTGATCTATTGTTAGCGCCCGGTCATATAACCTCCAGGCTGTAACATCATCACCTCTTTGTTCAAAATACGAGCCAGCATTGAATAGCCACTGACCCAAAACCTTTATAGCCATCGGATCATTACATTTATGGGCAATAATCCGTTCGGCCATTTTCAGATGAAAACGATAGGCATAAATGTCCTTTTTTCTATGCTTATAGGCTGGGGAATACAAAAACATCACACCGGCTGGTTTAACATCTTTGGAATCAATACCATCAATTCCGAATTGAACATAGATATCACGGGATGGCAAATTTAACCGGCACAAATTATAAATTTGGTTGCTCAATTGATCGGCAGGTGCGGTTTTAAAACCGGTCGGAAAGGTCAGCCACGGATATATCCCCATTACCAGCTTGCGATAATCCTGGTTGCTCATTGCTTGGGATGATAATACAGATATTTTGCCTTTATCTGATTCCTGGGAAACATGATGCAATAACGGCTGTAAAAGATTTTCATTTTCGATGATAACCAACGAACCGTCAGGAACGCCTTTTAAGATCTGCTCGCTCATAAATTTCGGATCGTTAAATTCAGACTTGTCGGCAATGTTGTAATTTTTGTCCGCAGTAGCATAAATTAGAGGAAAAAAACATAATGCCACATATAGCGATGACGGTCCCGCCTGCAATTTTAATCTAACCAGGTATAACAACCCAACGGTCATCACAATTAAAATTAACCCAATCAATATAGCCGGGTAGCTAATCATTTCATAATTTCGCATATCAAATTTGCCGAACCAAACCAGCCAGCCCAAGGAACCAAATATGGCAAGAGGGAAAAACGGAAAAATTCGTTTCGAGGCTTTAAATGTTCCCCATAATCCAATCAAAATCAGACTTATCGAAAGCCAGTTAACTTCTCCGGCGATAAAATTAAGAATCTTTTTTAATCTTAATAAATATTCACCTAACATATTGTTCTTAGAAATCGTTTCAGGATTGGAAAAAATCGACAGGCTCTCCAAAAATCCATTTTGACTTCCGTTTGAAGCCGAATTATGAATTGCTTCAAGCGATGAATGAACCGGCAAATAAAAATAGGCCGAAAGTGATACTGCCAAAAATATTATAACTGATATTAAGACAGCCGGTTTGAAAGCGGTCACAAAATATTGCCTGATTATTAAATATAGAAAAGCCGGAATCAGCGCCAGTGAGACAATCGGCTGGCAGGCAAAAGTCAGGGCAAAAAGCCATATGCCAAGAAAGAAATATTTCAATTTATCGGTTCGACAACCCTCAATGGCAAAATAAATTGCTCCCATTGTCAATGCCAAAAACAGTGAATATACTCCGGCATGAACGGCAGTCAGCCAGAGCGGAAGAGTCAGTGCATATAAAGCTGATACGGCGAGGGATGGAATAGCTGTCAGCGTTGCGCCCGATATAGTTTTGATATCAATCGGTTGCCCGATCTGCTCGAGGTTTGGATTAGTCTCCGCCAGCTTATGATAGCCGGGCAGGTCTCTAAAATTTTTCTTAAATATATTTATATCTGAGAGCTTTTTCACAATCAGATAAAACATCAAAACCGATAGTGCCGAGAAAAAGACCGAAAATAGATTTGATAAAAACGCCTGCGAAAGACCTGGAATAAGACCAATGACACCAATCAAAAATGAATACAGCGGCGAAGCTGTTGGTGAATCCGGACCAAAAATCATGCTACCGGTTAAATATGCAGTATGATTGCCCCATAACGGAGTCAGCGCCATTGTCTTTATATACAAGCCGAATGCACCAATAAAAACAATAAACGGAGGAGCCCAATCCGAAACTAATTTCATTTTGGTTGGGCGAAAGTAACTGTAATCTATATCATGTTTTACCATAATTTTTCGCTCTTTTTTTATCCCTGCGTTTAGAGAAATTAATTTATAACATGCCTTATTCTAATAACTTCGGCATTTTTGTGGAAAATCTGAAATATTTACATTCAAAAAAAAATGCCAAAAAACTGATATGGTTTATATTCAAATAATTGAGGAATTAGACTTGGCGATAAAAAAAGGCGGCTCAAATGAGCCGCCTTCGATAATTCGCTTGAAACTATCTCTTTAGAGTATGGCGTCATCAGTGGTGCACTGGAGAACACCATCCTGATCAATCTGCCAAACGTCGTTGGAAGCGTCATCATCAAGACCGGTCGCGGTTGCCGTCACGGTCAAAGCGGCGGCGGTAGCAACAGTAACGTTATACAGATACTTGGCTCCGTCCGGAATCTCAATACCTATAGTGGCAAGGTTGCTCTGGTTAGCCGGAAGCGAATCGGCAGTGTTACCCTGACCCCAATAGGTGCTATTGGCTTGACGATAGGTTCTTTCCATAGTGTAAATCTGTTTCAAGATCTGTTTACACTCTGACTGTTTTGATTTGGTAGTGGCAGTCATAAACCGCGGAATGGCCAAAGCAGCCAAGATACCGATGATTACGACAACGATCATTAACTCAATAAGGGTGAAACCCTTCTGACGGTTGTGGAATTTGCTGAACATAATGTTCCTCCTGCGTTTAGTTAACGGTTCTCTTTAATTTCTGGGTTTGGTTATTGCAAACCGGCTGCCGTAACCGGCAAATTAAAAAAATAGCAAGTATGGGATTTTATAAATTCGTGAATAACATCACATAATGGCTGCATTTTTTTTGGCTATATAGTTTTCGTCCAATAGCTTTGGGAACTCCCCCACACATTGCTATCAGGTCTTTTGCGATGAATATTGCGTTTTGCATTGTTTTAAATCTGATATTTGAGATGAATTGTTTTGAATCTATTCGCTTCCGTGCCATTATAAAAGAAAATGGCGGCCAACGTATTGACCGCCATTAGCATACAATGTATTTTTAATTATTTATAAAGTCACATCATTGCTGGTGCAGCTTAGCACTCCGTCCTGATCCATCTGCCAGATATCAGGGGCAGGATCATCGTCAAGCGCTGTCGCAGTAGCAGTCATAGTTAGATTGGTGCCATTAGCCACCGTTATACCATACTGATATTTGGCACCATCCGGCACTTCGACTCCAATCGTGGCAAAATTATTCTGATTGGCCGCAAGAGAATCAGCAGTAAGACCCTGACCCCAATAGGCATCTTTCGCCTGACGATAGGCCCTCTCCATCGTAAACATCTGTTTCAGAATAGCTTTCGCCTCGGCTTGCTTTGATTTGATGGTCATTGGCATAAATCGGGGAACGGCCAGAGCGGCTAAAATCCCAATAATAACCACTACAATCATCAACTCAATTAACGTAAAGCCGCTTTTTGGTCTTAACTTATTCATCGCAACCTCGCTATAAAAATTCTATATTTACTATAATTTGTGGCAATTGCCATTCCATCTGGCACTATTTCCAAGATTTGTTTTCTATTTGCAATCACTGTTTAATTTTTGATCAGCTCTTCCCTGTTTTTCTATCCTTATTAATCATTCTGATATATCAGAATCAATGCTCTGCAATTTATACCGCTCCAATTTTCTATATAATGTAGAATTATCAATTCCAAGAACTTTGGCTGCTTTAGCCTTCTTGCCCTTTGATTGACTCATGACATAATAGATATACGCTTTTTCGATGGATTCCAGAGTTGGTGTTTCCGGCTGGTCGTCTGAGACAATCGATTGACCCTTATATTCGGTTATTTTTGTCGGAAAATCGGTGAGCTTAATGGTTTTGGATCGGGTTAGCAGAATCGCTCGTTCCAAACTATTTTCCAGTTCTCTTACATTTCCGGGCCAGTTATATTTAAGCAGAGCTTCCATAACATCTGGCAGAATCTCTTTTGGTTCAGAGTTCATTCTGCTGCAATATTTATTAACAAAGTGAATAATCAGCAGTGTAATGTCATCAACACGCTTGCGAAGCGGTGGAATATGAATCGGGATCACATTCAAACGATAAAAAAGATCAGGACGAAAACTCTCGTTTTTGGCCGCCTCCTCTAAATCGGCGTTGGTCGCTGCAATCAGACGAACATCAACTTTGATCGGAACGGTATCACCGACCGGCGTTATTATTTTATCCTCAAGCACCCTTAATAGTTTAACCTGGATCGACAGCGAGGTATTACCGATCTCATCAAGAAAGAATGTGCCACCATCGGCTACTTTGAAAAGCCCTTCCTTATCTTTGACGGCTCCGGTAAAAGCGCCCTTCTTATATCCAAACAGTTCCGATTCCAGTAAATTTTCCGGCAGTGCGGCACAGTTGATTGTTACAAACGGTCCTCGTGCCCTGTCTGAGGCGGTATGAATCGCCCGGGCAATAAGATCCTTACCGGTTCCCGACTCTCCTCTTATAAGAACAGTGGAATCTGTACCGGCAACTCGTCCAGCCAATCTTTTAAGTTTTATAATTTCTTCCGACTGCCCGATAAAATTATCAAACGAGGAATCCTCAACCAGTTGCTTTTTGAGTTGTTTGTTTTCACTTTTTAGTTTTTTACGATTCAGCGATTTCTCAATAACAAGTTTGATCTCATCAACTTTAAACGGTTTGGTAATATAATCCAGAGCCCCCTGCTTCATCGCCTCAATGGCGGTATCAACCGATGCAAAAGCTGTCATAACAATAAAATCGATTGCCTCGTCCTCTTGGCGAACCTCCTTGAGAAGCTCCAAACCAGACATCTCCGGCATCATTAAATCGGCAATAATCAGATCATAACTGTTGGCGTCGGTAAGTTTTATAGCCGTCTTGCCGCAATCGGCCTTATCGACTTTGTACCCTTCTCTGGTCAACATAATTTCCATGAAATCACACATTGATTGTTCATCATCGACAACCAGAATCTTTCCGGGCATAAAGAATCCTTTCGGGCCAAAAATATTTCATCCAACCTATCATTTCCTTGTTCGGCATAAATGACGATGTATCAACGACAATCGCTTTCATTGTTCAGATATTAAACAGTCAAACGTCTTGTATTAAAACGAGTATTACATTTAATTGAAATATCCGCTTTGGATAAACAGGAATTAATATTCGGAGGTTATAGATCGATGACTAATAAATATTCCCACCGCGAACGGCTTGAGATGATAACCAAAGGCGAACAACCTGATCGCTCCGCCGCTTCACTCTGGCGGCACTTTTTCCATGTTGAATCATCGGCGGAGAAAATGGCGGAAGCGATGATCGCTTACCAGAACAAGTACAACTGGGACTTCATGAAAATAAATCCGCGTGCCAGTTTTCACACCGAGGACTGGGGCAATAAACTCGAGTGGTCGACCGATGAGTTCTCCAATCATACTCATACCGAATATGCCGTCGTCAACCCTGAGGACTGGGACAAAATCGACGTATTGCCATCTACCGCTCCGGTTCTGGCCGACCACTTGCAGGCGATCAATCAAATCCGGAAAACATGCGGCCCAGATTTGCCGATTCTGATGACCGTCTTCAATCCGGTCGGTATTGCCCGCCGACTGATCGGCGACCGGGACAAATTTCTGGAACATCTGAAAAATTATCCCGAACAAGTTACCGGTGCGATCGAACGGATCACCGAAACATTCGAAAAATACGTCCCTGAAATATTAAACGCCGGCGCCGATGGCCTCTTCTTTGCCACCCTCAATATCGCCTGCTCCGGTGCGATGCCGTATGAACAGTACAAAAGTTTCTGCCGTCCGTATGATCTGCGGATTCTCAAAGCATCCGGCGACAGTGCGCTTAATCTTTTGCACGTCTGCGACAGCAATAATTATCTCAAAGAACTTGCTGATTATCCGGTCCAGCTTGTTAATTGGAACGCTTCTGATCCGACCAATACCAATCTTGAGGATAATTTTGAATTTCTCGGCGACAAGACTGTTATTGGCGGACTCGATGACCTCGGTTGGCTTTTAAACGGCACCCCCGATGAAGTGAAAACCGAGGTGCTCAAGATCAAAGACCGTATGGCTGGCAAAAAATTCATCTTTGGTCCCGGATGTGCCATCAGTCCCCGCATCCCGCACGAAAACATCATGGCAGTTATAGACAACCTGTAGGTCTAAATCCCGCAGGGTTTCGACAAATTCATTCGTTCCGTCAGGTCTTGAGCGCGAAGCGATTGTGACCTGACGGTTACGCAAAACTTTAAAATTGACAACAATTCTTAAAACCACCATATTACCTCTGAATTATTCACAGGACGAAAGAGGAAAAAACATGTTTATTGGTATTATGCTTTTAGTTATTGGTGTTCTCATGGTTCT
>JAUVBC010000199.1 GCA_030591405.1 Candidatus Zixiibacteriota bacterium | reverse complement strand
TCAATCGCTCGTTCATGTAATTTCTGCGCCGAGCAGAATTCATACATCTCAATAAATGTTTTGGCTGCTTTATCTAATTCATCATCCTTCCATTCAAAACGGCCCCGTACCCCAAGATAACGAGACCAGCCAAGCGTTTCTTCGTAATTTGCAATATTGCGGGCTTTTGTGATCCATTCGCGACCGATTTCTTTTTTGTCGAGAATCAGATAAGTCCGGGCTATCATGGAGTAGGCTTCGGTGAGTGATGAATTATCTTTTGCATTTTCCGCCATTTCGGCGCTCTGAATATAAATCGAACGTGATTCGGCATATTGGCGAGAATTGAAGAGAGAATCACCCTTTTCCAATGACTCATTTGATCTCATATCAATATCGCTTTCATTGTTTGCAATCGCAAGCGAACTTATAATGGTGAAAACCAGAATAGTAAATAATATTTTCATAAAACCTCCAAAGCCAATACGTCTTAATTTGAATTATATTATTAAATTTATTCTAACTCGTCTAATAAAAACGCAAAATATGCGTATATTTTATTAAATCTTGACTTTTGATACGTCAGTTTTTAAAATGAAATAGGCAGGAATTGCGCTTGAATAGTGTAAACTGTTTAAATGCAAGAACTTTTTAAATTCATATGACTCTCGTTTGATAACTAATTTCTGCCCGGTTATTTGATTACTTCTTTTACCGCCAAAGTGCTTCATTAGAAATTTGAAGCGCAATTGAGGTATAAATTTATTTGAATCTTATGCGACTCCAAAAGGAGGTGGTAAAAAATAGATAAGATTTTGAACCCCACTGAGCACGCCATTATCTCTGGATAATTTATCCGGGAAAGGAAGGGGATTGTTTAATGCCGAGAAGGAAAGAACCGATTGAATATGCCGATGTTCCGGTTAAGGATTGTTGGCATCCGTTTGGATTGCAAGGACTCAATCCGCAAAAATTTGCTTTTGTGATTTCGATGATTCTCGATGGAAAGTATGAACTGCTTAATCTCAGAAAGAATGAAGCGGTCAAATCAAGTTAATTAAATTTTTGTAGATTGGTTTAAAAGATATATAAAGGGTTGGTTGGTATAACCAATCCTTTATTGTTGTACCGCAATAATATATCATATATGTATATTTGGAATTGACTTTGCCGATATTAATAATAATATTTATAAATTATATAAAATATTTGAACGAAAAAGGATGAGTGACGTAAAAGCATTAATGACAAAGAGGCTAAGACAGACAGCGATGCTGCTATTATTATCAATTTTAATCAGTGTCATATTCAATTTTGTAAGTGATAACGGTATTCCGCTTATCGGTAACTGGCCCGCATCGGGCGGTTCTGAAGCGGCCGTTCCGCCATCGGCGGAGGAGGGTGACCCGCCGTTTATCTCCCTTGATGAAGCGGCGGCATTGTTCCAAACGCCGGGTGTTTTGTTCATTGATGCCCGTGATCCCGAAGATTTTGAGGTGAATCGCGTCAGAGGAGCGGTCAGTATACCCTACGATTATCTTCCTGACGAAGATTACGATCTTTATTGGGAAAATAAGGCAATTGAAATTCCTCACCATACTCGAATTGTTATCTATTGTTCCGGGTCCGAGTGCGAATCATCATTGTATTTGGGCCTGGATATGGTTCAGTATGGCTACCGGGATGTAAAAATATTTTACGGCGGCTGGAACGACTGGGTTAATGCCGGATTACCAGTGGAGCTGGAGGAGTAGGTTGTCGGGATTGAATAAATTTATGCAAAATGATTATTTGTCCTTACTGGCGAGGCTGTTTATTGGCGGGATATTCATTTATGCCTCATTAGACAAAATAACTCATCCGTCCGATTTTGCCAGAATAGTATATAATTATCATCTGGCGCCTGGCGATTTGGTTAATCTTGTTGCCATTATTTTTCCCTGGTTGGAGTTGATCTGTGGTATTTCTGTCGTTCTTGGATTGTACAAAGAGGGTGGCATTGCAATAATCAGTTTTCTTACAGTTGTTTTCGCCGTTGCTATTGGAATAAATGTAATTCGCGGAGTCGATCTGGAGTGCGGTTGTTTTACGGTTAGCTCCAAGGCTCGTGGAAATGCTTTGTCGCTTTTGTTTAGAGATATTGGCCTATTAGCAATATGCGTCTATGCCTGGCTGAACCGGTCAAAAAGATTTTTTCTTTTCAAGCAATAATTTATCTGTCCAGAATGGTTGGCGTTATCAGGATCATCAATTCAGTGTTGCTGGTTTGGGTTGTCTTGTGTTTGAAAAGATTTCCGATAATTGGAATCGAACCCAGCAGGAAAACTTTCTGAACAGTCTCGATCTTGTTTTCTTTCATCAATCCGCCCAGCGCCGCGGTTTCTTTGTTTTTAACTATGATGCGGGCGCTGACCGATCGTTGTGATGTGATCGGTTTTTGACTGTCTATTGGCCCTGCATATCCGATTATTTCGGCTACCGATGGTTCGACATCTAGCATGATCTCACCATTTTCGCAGATATGCGGAGTAACTTTTAAGGTGATACCGATCTCTTCATCCTGATAGGAAACGATATCCTGTATCGAACCGCCCTCGCTAAAGCGATTGATTGTTTGAATCGGAATAATTGTGGTTACTTCTATTTTGGCTTCATAGTTGTTCAGGGTGGTTATGCGCGGGTTGGATAACAGCTTTGAATTTCCCTGTTTATCCAGAAAATTCATCATTATACTGGCTTCTTCAATAGATAATATACCCCATTGCCAGTTTCCGGCTGATAAATTCTTTTGAGCCATCGCCTCCGAACTCGATTGGGTCGTCGACGATGTGCTTGTCGAATTTGTTAACCCATGTAATCGCGAGCCGATACTGGCGGGCCAGGAGAAACCGATATTTTTTTCATTATCAATACTGGTTTCGATCATTTTAACTTCAATGGCAATTTGAGGTTGAGAGATATCGATTTCATTGATTAAATTTTCTATCTGGATGATTTTCTCAGGGTAATCAATTACCAATATTTGTGTCGGGACAGCAGTATTCTTACCAGCTTTGGAATCTCCGGGAATTTCTATAGTTTTGATTTTACCTTTTGGGGACAGAATATTTCCAATCGCATTAACTGCTGCTGCCGGAGGTAGATAGTTTAAGGTAAATATTTTTGTGGACAATTCACCCGGTGCGTCCATTTCCAGCGGCTTGACAACAATTATATCACCCGAATAAAAATAGTTATAGCCATTGGAGGCGAGGATAGCATTGAGGGCATCGCCGAGACTGACATTATCAAGCTGCAAAGAGATCTCTTTGGAAATCTCTGATGATTGTACAATATTCAAATTATGCTGACGGGCAAGCATGGTCAGGATAGTAGAAATAGGAACCTCTTCAAATTGAAGCGATATCTTTTTCCCCAGATCAATTGGGCCTGCCAAAAGAAGAATGGGGAAGAGGAGAAGTGGAATCAAGTATAGTAATATTTTAGATTTCATGATTTATCCTTTGTTATTTGTAATATGAAAATATCAGAGTTTTCTTTTTCCAATGTAACTTTGGTTTTTGTAATATCAATAATTCTGGCGCCATTTATTTTGTCGCCGATGCCGACGATCTTTTTATTTATAACAGCAGATGGCGTTTGTTTATTAAAAAGAATTCCATTAAGAATCCAGTCTATTTGTACTTTTTCAGAAACAACCGGGAAATTACCCTTTTTGGCCCGGTAAAATGGATCGCGTCCCCAATTCAATGTAGAGTACTGCTCGATATCAATTGTTTTGGCCGGCAATACTATTTGAGGAACCAACTGTTCTTGAGAAACCGGAGCCAGTCTGGCACTTTTTTTATTAAAGCCGATGAAAAGATTGTAGAAGCCGTAAATAACGGCCAGAACAAATAATATGTAGACGATATATTTTCTTTTTCGGGCTTCCATTATGGTTTCCTTATTGCGCCAAGGACAGCTTTGAATCCATACACAAAATTTGAATTTATCTGCCCGTCAACTGAATTTAAAATTCTGCAGAAATCAACTCCCTGATAAAAATTCTCCGATTCAACACCTTTCACAAATGTTCCGATATCCGCCAATTGGCCGCTCAGGGTGACGATAATATTGAGCGTTTGCGGTTTGTTGTCTTCCGGCATCTGATGATTTATTCTGAGTAATTCTTCCACCGAGGGAGTAAATTCGATAACATCCAGCCCGTTCTTTTCGGCCATGTTTTCAAGCTCATCAAAAAGCGAGAGGAGATTTTCCTTCGAGTATAATTGGGAAGATAACTGCAATTTTTGACGTTTAATTTTTTCATGGGTTTCGTAAAACTCAGGGGCTATCATCATTATTTTCCGAAAGTCGCTGATCTGGACATTAGCATTATGTAGATTATTTTGTAATTCGGTAAATTTTTGTTTGGTCGGTATCACCAGTAAAACGTACCATGTGGCAATCATAAACATACAAATTGATAAAACTATGATATGTCTCTGTTTCATATCACCGCACTCATTTCAATTTGAAAATCAAGGATGAACTGACCACCTTTGAATTGTTTGGAGTATTTCTTTATCTCAATATTTTCAAAAAACGGCGAGTTTTCCAACCGAGCGATAAATTCAGCAAGAATAATCTCTGGCGGTGGATCGTTGGAAATTGTTTTTCCATTGAGAAACAACTCCGGTTTTTGAGGCGTTACTTTGAAATCGTACATATCCAATTTTATCTGTTCCGGTGTAATTCTTGAAAGTTCTTTAAGATTCAAATGAAGAAAGGTCGGATTGCTTTTTAGTTTATCAAGAAATGCTTTATCTAAAGTTATTTGTTGTTTGATCTGATTATATAATTGGAATGATTTGGAGTTTTTGAAATGCTCAATTTGATTTTGAGCTTTACCTAATTTAAAAATTTCAGTCCCATTTTCATATTTTAGTGATGCCC
>JAUVBC010000242.1 GCA_030591405.1 Candidatus Zixiibacteriota bacterium | reverse complement strand
GCGTTGGCAAAATATTATCAGATGTACCATCCGTTTGATGAGGGTGAGATTATCGGGTTGGAAAAAAATGCCAGTTTCCCGCTTGATCCGGCCAATCGGTTTATGATGAGGGCCAAACTTGACAAAATGGTCCAGCGCAAAGACGGCGTGGTTGAAATTGTCGATTATAAAACACAAGCAAGACTTCCAACTCAGCAGGATCTTGATAATAATCTTCAGATGGGTCTCTATCAGCATGCGGTTAATTTTCTTTGGCCGCAGTTTGATAAGATCGAACTAAAACAGATATATCTTCGGCAGGGAATCGCGATGACAACGGTGATGGATCAGGACAAACTCGATATGCTCAAGCAGGACAGTATCAATTTGATCTTGGAGATTGAGCAGGCGGCACGCGACGATGATTTCCCGGTTAAAGAATCGGCTCTTTGCGACTATTGTCCCTATTTCGAACTTTGTCCGGCCAAAAGGCATCGGCGGGCAATTGAAGATGAAGCTTCCGATGTCTTAAACCCCGAAACTGGAAAAGAGCTGGCCGAAAAGTATCTGATTCTCAACGAAGAGAAGAAAAAAATCGAATCGGAACTGAAAGCACTCAAAGAAGATATTGTCGGCTATTGTGATAAAACCGATATGGTCCGGCTCGACAGCGATTCGGGATTTATTAAGATAACATCAACCGAAAAAGACGGGTTCCCGACTAAAACCGAGGATAATAAGGTATTTATGAGAATGTCGCAAATAGCCCGTGCGGCCGGTCTCGATGAATGTTTCAAATTAGAACCGAATATTTTATTCAAGGAGCTTTTTGCCAAAGAAAAGCTGGATGAAAAGCTGACCGAACAACTGAGCCAGTTTGTCAGAAAAAAAAGGTCTGATACCATTCGTACAAATTATAAAATCAAACAATAGATGGTAATATGAAACTATTGGAAGAAAGATTAAAAGATATCGAAGGCGGCAGGATTCTTGATGTGGCCACCGCCTATGGTGATTTTATCCGGTTTTTGACCGATAGTTTTGAAAATTATATTGAGGCTATTGGTGTTGATATGTCCGAGGACAGGCTCAAAGAGGCGCAGGAAAGACCGGGCAATGAAATATTATATAATCCGATGAATGCCGAGAAGCTTGCTTTTGAGGATAATTATTTTGACACGGTAGCGATGCGTCATTCAATGCATCATCTTAATGAGATCGACAAAGTGCTGTCAGAGATGAAAAGAGTTTTGAAGCCGGGCGGTTTGTTTATTTTAGGCGAAATGTTTCAAGATCCAAAAACAGAAAAACCAAATTCCTACCGACATTGGCATCACTGGCGGGCCGAAGTAGATCGTTTATTCGGCGAACCGCATAATGAAACTCTGACCAAAGATGAGATTATCAACCGGGTTGAAAAACTCGAACTGGAAGAATTTGAGATTATTGAAGATCTTGATGACGAACCTGATCCTGATTCGCTGAAATTTATGTTAGCCAATATCTCTGATTCCCTGGTAAAACTAAAGGATTTGGGCAATCAAAATGAATTGATTTCAAAGGGTGAAAAAATGCAGAATATAATAAAAATATCAGGATTCACACCTGAGAGTGTCCTCTACATCCTCGGTCGAAAATAAGCAATAGATTAAATTTATAAAAAAAAGGGGACAGAAGCTATCTGTCCCCAAAGTGAATCTATAATTTTCTATTTCAATAAGACCATCTTTTTGGTATTCGTAAATTCGCCCGTTTCCAGTCTGTAAAAATAAATACCCGACGCATAATCAGATGCATCCCAATTAATAATAACCGAGCCAGCGGAATTATTTCCAGTGAATGATTCCACTTTTTGGCCAATGATATTGTAGATCGTTAAATTCCAATCGGTCGTTTTTGGCAAGGAAAATTCAATTTCAGTGTTTGGATTAAATGGGTTTGGCCGATTTTGGGCGAGTTGAAATGAATGCGGTTGAATCTCGCTGAAATCAATTCGACTATCCATCGGTGCATCAAATTTAAGTGCCCAGTAATCCCGATATGCTCCGGAACTGGAGACTGCTTTGGTCCCAAATAGATATATTTCGCCGTTATCAGCCTGATGAGCGATCTGGCCTTGGTCATGAGTGAAATCGTCTTCGTGTGTGTAACTCCACAATGAATCGCCATTGGCATCAATTTTAAGCATATACATATCATTTTCACCATTGGCGACACTGTAACGATTTCCTGCAAGTAAAAATCCATTATCAGCCGTTGCCGTTATACCATAGGCAACATCAGTGCCGTCAGCCTGTCCAACCGTTTTTTGCCAGTCAATCACAGTATTATCCTGCATCTTAATCAAATAGATATCACTATTAGTATTAACGATATATCCGGCAATCATATAATGACCGTCATGAGTTTTTGCAATGGCCCGGCCTTCTTCAGGGCCGCTGGTGCCAAGAGTTTGTGTCCAGACCGTATCTCCAACTGAGTTTGTCCTGATGATATAAAAATCATACGAACCAGACCCGTATGATTCGGTACTGCCAACAATCATAAAACCATCATCGGCCGTTTGGCAAACTCCATATCCGATATCATGACTTGCTCCACCGTATGTTTGGGTCCAGACCGAGTCGCCCAAGGAATCGGCCCGAAAGAGGAATATATCTTTATCATCGGTCCAGCCGACAATAGCAAAACCGCTGTCAGAAGTTTCGATAATCTGTTCCGTATTGAAGCCATTGGCACCGACAAAATCTTTTTCCCAGAGTTGATTGCCAACTGAATCTGTTTTAAACAGTCGAATACGGTAATCCTCGGATGTCGTGGCAATCTGCCCATGACCGCAAATTACCAGACCACTGTCATAGGTTTCAATAATATCGCGTCCGTAATCGGTTCGGTCAAAAGCGCCAAAGTTGCCGGTCCATAAGGTATCGCCGTCAGAATTAATCTTTACCACCCACTGGTCAGCCTTAACGGTATCGCCCCAGGTCGAACTCATACCATTTAGTGCAAACCCGCCATCGGAAGTCGGTGTTGCGCCATATAGCTGATCATAGCCATCCCAGGCAGGCTTGTCTCCATATAATTTACCCCAGAGAAAATCTGGCGCTTGGGCGAAAAGATTTCCGGCCATTAGAAAGATTGTCAAAATCAATAACAATTGCCTCATAGAAACTCCCATAATTAAATAATTATATCGTAATATTTGTCTCCCAAATATTTCTAATCAAAAAGAAATTAATTACCAGGTAAATGTCAAGTCTTGAATATATTTTTTGTCGAAAACTAAACTTCTTTTTCGGTCCAGGCCAATATTGATGACGGCAGGGTATGAGCCAGATAAAGCAGTGAAACATAGATAAGCATTATCATTGAATCGTGTGTTAAGTGGGCGGCAGACGCCTCGTCTGCCCCAGAGTAACTATCCCCTAACAAAATCACTACAACATCACCGTTGTTTTATTCTCCGCATCTTATTTATGAAACCAATAATACAAAAACAGAAATTACAATTTTACTACACATTTATCGGCCAAAAACCCCGTTTTGGCAAAACGAACCCATTTTTGTTGTAATTAAATGAAGGTAACTGACTTACAATGAATTATTATAGTTTGCCGTGCCGAGCCGGTCCTCAGACCCGCCGGAATGTAGAGTTACTAACTCCCCGGTCAATCTGAGGATTAACCGGGCACAATTATTAAAGCATGGATTCCCGTTTTCACGGGAATAACGTTATTTGGGTAAGGGAATTACACTATTTTCTGTCGGGTTCGGCGACCCGACAGCACAATGAATGCTGCGGCAGATGTGGACATCTGCCGCCCACATTATGTTGGTGCACGGAGACGTACACCAACCACAGATTACTTTTTTCCTATTTTACTTCAACCGTATGGTTATCTTCTTTGGGTGGGGCGGATTTTTTGAGATTGTACTCTACCGCCGCCGCAATATAATCTCGGAACAAAGGATGCGCCTTCGTCGGTCGCGATTTCAGTTCCGGATGATACTGCACCCCGACAAACCAGGGATGATCGGTGACTTCAATAGCCTCAACGAGACGGCCATCAGGTGAAAGCCCAACCAATTTAAAAGTTGTATTATCAAAAAGTTCTCGATAAG
>JAUVBC010000011.1 GCA_030591405.1 Candidatus Zixiibacteriota bacterium | reverse complement strand
GAGATTATTGGTGGTGTAGAAACATTTCGGGATCTTGATCTTGCCAGGAGGCTACACAAGGAGTTTCAAGAAGAATCGACGTTTGAAGGGATGATCAGTCACAGCAAGCAAATGTTGGAACTTTTTGAATTGCTCCCTACTATTGCCGAAAGCGGCAGTACCGTGCTAATTGAGGGTGAAAGCGGGACAGGTAAGGAGCTTATAGCCAAAGCTCTGCATAACCTGAGCCAGAGGAAAAATGGTCCATATATAAGCATTAATTGTGGCGCCTTGCCAGATAATTTGCTTGAATCCGAATTGTTCGGCTATGTTGCTGGTGCCTTTACCGATGCCAAAAAAGACAAGAAAGGTCGTTTTGCATTGGCGGAAAATGGTACTATACTGCTGGATGAAATCGGCGATATATCAGCGGCAATGCAGGTTAAACTCTTACGAGTTCTTCAGGAAAAGACCTTTGAGCCATTGGGAGGTACTAGGTCCATAAAAACCAATGTCAGAATTATAGCGGCCACAAATCGTCAGCTGGATAAACTTGTGGATGATGATATTTTTCGCAGAGATCTCTATTATCGGATAAATGTAATCAAGGTAACACTTCCCCCCTTACGTAAAAGAAGAGAAGATATCCCTTTATTGACGGACTATTTTATAGATCAATTTAATCGTCTTCGACAAAAAGACATTCCTGGTGTATCACCACCTGCTATGGAAGTTCTGATGAAACACAATTATCCCGGAAACATCCGCGAACTTGAAAATATTATAGAGCATGCGTTTATTCTCTGCGGCAAAGGTATTATTCGACCGGAACATTTTCCCGATGATTTACGGACGAGAAAACCAATCCCGGTGGTTGAAGTGGCAAGGTCAATGAAGGAAATGGAATCGCTATTCATTATTGCTACCTTAAAAAGAAATAAATGGAGTCGTAAAGATACCGCCAAAGAACTCAATATTACTCCCTCAACGCTTTATCGAAAAATAAAGAAACTCGGCATCAGTATTCCGAAACCAAAGAGTTAAGTCGCACTGCATTTATTACATCGCAATAATGCACGATGATATAGTATAAGCGAGCATATACGCACGATTATATCTCCAGAATTTTTCCTCATTATCCGTTATTTTTAGAAATATTACAACTATAAGTATAAGTATTTCAACGGATTAGTATAATTTTTAAACTTCAAAAACACATTTTGGCATGAAACATGCTTTTCAGGCTGTTAGAAAAAGAATTAAAAAGAAGAAGGTTGCTATGATCGGACTGGACAGGCTCATGAAAATAGAGGGAGTTGTCGCGGCAGGACAATTCTCCGAAGACGGAAAAATCATTCGGAAAGTGGGTGAATTGCCGGAAGATCTGATGGAAAGTGCTGAATTGTGCGTCAGCCAAAATCTGACTTGTAGTGATTTTCTAAATTCACTAAATAATCAATTGCCTCGAAATTACGGATCGTTAGTTGGCTGGACAGTTTGGGGAAGCAAGTATTCGGTAGTCGTGGTAGGAAATACGCGGGTTTTTGTAAAAACCGGTCGCGGAGACTATAACCAGTTAATGATAGATCTGGCTGGTTCAGAAGCCACTGGTCCTCGGCCTGAAAACTATTAGGATTGCCAGGTGGATCAAAAAAATGGTTTATTAAAATAGTATATTACAAAATAACTTAATAAGGAGGTCTTTATTATGACTGATCAAAATCAGGAAAAACCAAAGATGGGTGAAGGCATCTTACATGAAAGTGCACGCCCCATGAAAGTTTACATTGGTGATGATGGCGTTATGTACTTGTGTGACAAAGACATTGATCCTGACAAACCTCTTAAGGGGCAGGCATGTTGGACCTGTGATCAAGTGCTCTTCACTCGTGGAGGGTGAGTTTGAAAAAGATGGCAGACGAGAAACTTCTCGGCCAATATTTAAACTGAAGCAACCGCCCCAATTGATCTTGGGGCGGTTGTTGTTACCAAGGAAATCGTTTATGAGTTTCTTTAATAAATTGTTTAATCACCCCCCGAAGTTAGCCATGGAGCTTGGCCGAAATGATCGCTGCTGGTGTGGTAGTGGTAAAAAGTATAAAAAATGCCACTTTACTTCCGATCAGAAGTACTTCAGTGCCAGGATAATAAATGCTGCCTGTAAGACCTCTGGGTGAAAGAGATAAGTGAGGTGAGTTTCACCTCTGTTACATTAATTCTGTCTAAAAACAGGAGATTGGCTCGATATCATGGCACGAATTGAACCATTCGAAAAGTATATATCAAATCATGAGGATTGGTTTGAGAAAAACCATTTTGTATACGCCTCAGAACTCCAAACAATAAAGATGCTATTGTATAAAAACAAGAAAGATATTGAAATCGGAGCGAGAACAGGGGGTTAGACAGCATGATTGGAAGTTTTAACACTGCGTTGATGATCACCGGTTTTGTTATGCTTATGATGCTTGTTATTGAGTACATTAATGTCATAACTAAAGGATCCTGGCAAAATAGTCTGGCAAAGCAAAAGTGGTCGCAGTACCTCCTCGCTGTTATTCTTGGAGCCACTCCGGGTTGTATGGGCGCATTCGCGGTTGTCGCCATGTTCTCTCATCGGGTTGTGTCGTTTGGCGCGCTGGTCGCAGCCATGATTGCTACCAGTGGTGACGAAGCATTTGTAATGCTTGCTCTTTTCCCTCAAAAAGCCCTTCTTTTGATGTCGATTCTTGCTTTTATAGCAATCTTGGTTGGATGGTTAACAGACTTTACCTTAACAAAATTGGTCAAGACCAAATTCAAGGCATGTAATCAACTTGAGATTCACGAACCGGAGTTTTGTGATTGTTTTCCAAAAGACAAAATCGTTATGCAATGGCGACAGCTATCTCTGGCCAGAGGAGTTTTGAGTGCGGCTTTGCTATTATTTGCACTGGGTATAATCTTTACCTTAATCGGACCTCAGATTTGGGATTGGAAGCGCATAACCTTATTGATTGCCGGGTTGGTCGGACTTTTTATTGTTACTACTGTCCCGGAACATTTTCTTCAAGAACATCTCTGGAAACATGTTGTGCTTAAACATGTGCCAAGTATATTCTTATGGACTTTTGGCGCTCTCCTCGTTGCCAACATCATCACTAACCATCTAAATTTGGAACAATTTATTCAAGCCAATACACTTTTTGTAATTCTCATCGCCTGTTTTCTTGGGATTATTCCCGAGTCTGGTCCACACCTAATTTTTGTTACATTATATGCCCAAGGCACGGTTCCCATGGTCGTACTATTGGCCAGTTCAATCGTTCAGGATGGTCATGGTATGCTTCCAATGCTGGCTCATTCAAGAAAAGGTTTTCTATTGGTCAAGGCAATCAACTTATTTGTTGGCTTAGTGGTAGGCGTTCTAGTATATTTCGCAAGGTGGTTATAATTATGCGGAATTTCACCAAAATCTGCATATCAATTGTAGAGATAATATAATGTATGTTTATGGACCAGTTCCGTCTCGCAGGCTTGGACGTTCATTGGGTGTTAGTCCAATTCCTCCCAAAACATGTTCCTACGCTTGCGTCTATTGCCAACTGGGTAGAACTACTCGCCTGCAGACGACAAGAGAAAGCTTTTATCCAAAAAATGACATTTTAACTGAGATAGTGAAACAGGTACAACATGAAAAACCTGACTTTATTACATTTGTTGGAGACGGTGAACCTACCTTATGCAAAGATTTGGGCTGGCTCATCAGGCAGACCAAAAATAGACTACATATACCCACCGCTGTGATTACAAATGGTTCTTTGCTGTTTAGTGAGGACGTTAGACAAGATCTAAATGAGGCTGATGTTGTAATTCCCACTTTGGATGCGGGTAATGAAAAGACATTTAGGGCTATAAACAGACCGCATCGAAATATCACATTTGAAACGATGCTAAAAGGGTTGATAGACTTTCGCAACGAGTACTCCGGACAAATCTGGATTGAAGTCATGCTGGTTAAAGAATTGAATGATATCACAGAAGAATTACAGAGTATTATGCACGCCATTGATATGATAAGCCCCAATAGAGTTTATATTCTTACCCCTATTCGTCCTCCCGCAGAATCCTGGGTTAGGCCATTAGAGCCGGAGCGTATTTTGAAAGCGCAGGAAATAATTGGAAAGGCCATACCTGTGGCAGGCTTGGAATCGGGTCAATTCGGTTTGGGGGAATTCTCAGATGCCAGACAGGCTATTCTCGAGATCGGTTCGCGTCATCCCTTGCGTCGAGAGCAAGCGGATGATATTGAAAATAATTTTTCTGAAATCGGAGTAATTATACAAATGCTTGAAAACAAAGAATTAATTTGTGTCAAGTATAAAGGAGAGGAATATTTGCTTCCCGAACATTTTAGAATGGGAATTTAATTTTTTTAAAGGAGGTGTTACGATGAATGCGGTCAGCATAAATGTAAACAAAGTTGAATGGCAACCATCAACTAATTATCCTACAGGTGCCGAGGAAAAAGTGTTAAGTATAGGTGGAGATATGGCTCCACGCTCAATCCTGCTTAAAATTCCCGCGGGATGGAAGATGGACGTTCATTCTCATGTATTTACCGAATTACACTATATCATTGAAGGTTCGTATGAAAGCCAAGGGAAAACATTTGAAGCGGGAACTTACAGTATTATTCCGAAAGAAGTGAAGCATGGAGCTTTTACTACCAAAACGGGTGCAACGATTTTAGTTACCTGGTGTTTGTTGTAAATTCAGAAGGGCAAAACTTGAAGGCTACCAATGGGCGCCTGGATTTTATGCAATGCTTTCTGATAACTGATGAATTCTTATGTGCGCGATGTCGTGGAATTCCTATATCAGAAACGGCAGGTATATAAAGGAGTAACTATCATAAGTGGAGGTGTTTGAGCTATCAGAAGAACCATCTCCGGAATAATGGGGAGTTTGAAGAAACCCAGACAAATATTAGGGTGGTTGAAAATAATAATTACAAATTCTATTACAATTGAAGAACTAGTCGAAAAGGTCCCAAAAGCAATTTTTTACTTAAGCAAAAAGGGGATCAGATGTGTTATGTGTGGCGAACTGATCTGGGGAACACTCGAGGAAGCAGCCAAAGAAAAAGGGTTTAGTGAAGAAGATATTAACCAATTTGTCAAAGATCTAAATGAACTTTAAACATAAGGGATGTAAACAAGAAACCCATTACTTAACGAATATTCCAATGATTCGACAATATGTGGTTTGTGAAAGGAGAAAAATCATTAATGTATAAAGACGTCAAATCGCTTGTTACTCAGTATCTGGTAATTTGTAATACGGTATTTAGAAATCAGCTAAAAACACCAAATATGAGAAAATCTTTGACTTTGGCAAAAACTATTCACAAATATCACAATATCGTTTTGACGGTTTACTGTGGAGATCCCGATACTCAAGTCACTCATTTTCTGATTCGCTTTCGAGATAATCAATTTGAATTTATTTCAGAACGCAAAGACGATTCATCGATGCAATGGGAACTCAAATTTGAAGATATTGAAAATGTTGTCAAGAAGTCTGAAGAGTACATTAATAATCCTAATAAACTTGGATGGGACTGTCTGTTTAGTAGAATAGGCATTAAATTCGACGTAATTGAAAAGTAATAATGTATGACTCGCGAAAATAATAAGACTTTTTTATAATAAAATAGGCCACTGGCTTTTAAAAGTCTATTTATTAATAATATGAATAAAGCAGCTATATATGTCAGGTTTTCGAGCGACTTGCAGAAAGAAACTTCAATCATTGATCAAATTCGAGAATGTCGCCAATTAATCGAATCCCATCTGCTTTCATCAATAGAAAATCGCTTACTGAATCCCGATATAATTCAAATTCTACATGAGAAGATTCTCAATAAAATGAAAAACTTTTCCATTAGGGACAAGCATAAGAGAAATGAACTTGAGGCCATATTAAAAGATGAACAGGCTGGAGCAAAAAATCTATTGAATTTCATAATAGTTGGTGATACATCAGAGATCATAAGAAATACGTTGCGGGAAAAAGAAAATGCAATTGAAGATATAAAAAGTAAAATTAGACAATTAAAACCAATGAATACAAATGATCTGCGAATTTCGAATAAGTGGATCATAGAAAAGCTTAAGAACCTATCCGCTTTATTTAATAACCATGCGAATAAGATTCATATCATACGTCAAGAACTGCAAAATATCTTTCCAGATAAAATTAGAATAATGCCGACTTTTATTAGTAATGGTCTGAAAATAAAAGCGCTGGCAAAGGCTGACATAATACGTCATCTACCCTTACCAGCGACCGGTTATAGCGGTACGGGGAATTGAACCCCGGTTTAAGGACTGAGAATCCCTCGTCCTAACCACTAGACGATACCGCCATCATCAAATTATTTCCGACAATATAATATGAATTTTGGCTATGTCAAGATTTGACTTTGTCAAGAATCCTTGTGTTTGAATATTTGAATGATTATATTTACACAAATCCAATAACGGAGGTTTGATGACGCCGAAAAAAACTAAAAATATCAGTCCTGTCAAAGGATTAACACCGAAAGATCTTTCACCGGTAACAAATTTCAAAAAACTCAAACTAAAATCGTCAGCCGATGTTGAACCATGCCGGTCTATTATTGGCCAGGGGAAAGCGGTCAAATCTATAAAACTCGGCCTCAAGGTCAAAAGCATCGGTTACAATATTTTTGTCACCGGGCTTACCGGAACCGGTCGTTCCACAACAATCAAGCATCTCCTTGAAGATATTGATCCTGAAAAACCTCAGCTTAATGATATTTGTTATGTCAATAATTTCAGCGATCCCGATTGTCCACTGGCACTTTCATTCAAAGCTGGAGAGGGACGCCAGTTTAAAAAAGAAGCGGAATATATAGTAAATTCACTGCGTAAAGCGGTTCCCAAAATTTTCACTGGTGAAGACTTTAAAGATAAAAGGAGCCGGCTAATCAACGATTATTCCAACCGCCAGAAAAAAATCCTGACTGAGTTCGAAAAAAAGATGAACGATAGCGGATTTGTAATGGTTCAGCTTCAAATCAGTGACAGCGAGATTAGAACAGAATTGCAACCGGTAATCGACAATGAACCAGCTTCGATTGAAAAACTGGAACATCTGGCCCGCGAAGGAAAATTCTCCAAAGAGCGTTTGGTGGAAATTGAAGCGACAAAAAGTAAATTACGCCGCGAAATGGATCAGGTTGCGACAGAAGCAAAAAAATTAGGCAATAAACTGGAATCGGCACTGGAAGAGTTGGATTTTTCTTTTATCTCTCCACTTGTCAGCGATAAATTTGATCTGTTAAAAAAGAAATATCCCGATAAAAGAGTCTCCGATTATCTTGAATCGGCAAAACAGGAACTTCTTAATGATCTGGATAGATTCAAAGAGGCGCGCCCCCGCCGCGGCGAAGAAGAGGCGCCTCCGTTCAGGAAAAAAGAGCCTTTTGAGGAATTTGCCGTCAATCTGGTTCTTGATAATAGTGAAACCAAAAAGGTACCGATTATAATCGAACACTCTCCTTCATATCGTAATCTTTTTGGTACTTTGGAAAGAGTCGTTGACCGCTTTGGATATTGGCGAACCGATTTCTCACGAATAAAATCCGGATCACTGCTTCGTGCTTCGGGTGGATTTCTGGTTATTAGTGCCCTTGATCTTTTCACTGAAACAGGCGTTTGGCAACCGCTAAAACGAACTCTAACCACCGGAGAGCTTGAAATTTCCGGATATGATCCATTCTATATGATGGCTGGATCGGCCTTAAAACCGGAACCAATCCCTATAAATGTCAAAGTGGTTCTGATCGGAGACAGACGGATATATCATTCGCTTTGGAATTATGAAGAAGATTTTAAGAAAATCTTTAAAATCAAAGCCGAATTCGATCATGTTATGGAGCTCAACGATAAGTCGCTGAAAGATTATGTTTCGTTTATAAGAAGGATAACTGACAACGAATCTCTCCCGCGGTTTGATGCTGGCGCTCTTGAGGAAGTTGCTACTTTTGGCAGTCGTCTGGCTGGTCGGAAAGATAAATTATCAACTCAATTTTCAAATATCGCCGATATTATCAGAGAAGCCGGATTTTGCGCAATCGACAAAAAACATAAAACGGTGACTCAAAAGGATGTTCGTCTGGCCATTCGCCAAAAAACAGAGCGCGTAAATCTGACCGAAACCAAAGTTCAAGATATGTATGACAATAATACTTACCTGATAAATATCAGCGGTAAAAAAGTTGGACAGATAAATGGTTTGGCCGTCTATGGCAACGGCGAGTATAGTTTCGGACGACCAACACGAATTACTGTGCGAACATCAGTTGGAAGAGCCGGCATTGTTAATATTGAACGTGAAGCCGATCTCTCAGGCCCGACTCATAATAAGGGAGTTTTGATCCTAACCGGCTATCTTCGCGGCAAATTTGCACAAAAAAAACCATTGGTTATGTCGGCCTCGATCTGTTTTGAACAGTCTTATTCCGGTGTTGATGGAGACTCGGCCTCCTCAACCGAGATTTATGCCATTTTATCATCGCTGGCCCGGATTCCCATAAGACAGTACCTGGCTGTTACTGGTTCGGTGAATCAATTCGGCGAAATACAGCCGATCGGCGGAGCCAATGAAAAAATCGAAGGCTTCTTTGACGTCTGCAAATCGAAAAGATTAACCGGCAAACAAGGTGTTTTGATACCGATTCAAAATGTTAATGATCTGCAATTAAAACCTGAAGTAGTTGAGGCAGTGGCGGCAGGGAAATTCAGCATCTATCCGATAAAAATAATAAGTGAAGGCATTGAAATGCTAACCGGAATACCGGCTGGTAAAGAATTGCCGAGCGGCGGATTCACCAAGGATTCAGTATTCGACCGCGTCGATAAGGCATTGGACAAGATGGCCGAACAAATCAAGGCATCATCCAAAGATGACAAACCAAACGGAAATTCAAAATCGGAAAATTAAAAAAAGAATTAAGCGAAATAGTTGAAATAAAAAAGCCGAACTATCACTATCTATGATTGTTCGGCTTTAAAATTGACTAAAATTTAAAAATCAGCACCAAGCGAGAATGAATAATTTGGATGATGACTAACTGTAGCCAAATCTGTTTTCCAGGCCAAATCATATCTTAGAACAAATATCCCCAGATTTGCCCTGATACCAAAACCAAACCCGGCCCGAATATCCTGCAAATGCGGGTCGCCAACTGAGCTACCGCCTTTGAATGTCTCATCATTATCCCAGGCTGCGCCCAAATCAAGAAACAGGGCGCCGGTGACATATCTGATTGTCATTGGCAATGGGAAATTGGTCTGCAGATAATCAACAAACGGATATCGGAACTCTAAATTTGTCAGGAAATATCTGGTCCCATAAAATTCATAATAATCAAACCCCCGCATTGGTGTGATAACAGATGCGAAATAAAGATTATCTTCATCATAAACTTGAGCATCAATAACAGTACTTCCAATGTAATTGCTGGTTCCCCCAAGAAAATATCTTTTCGGCTGTTTGCCCCATGAAGCACCGCCGGAAATTCTTATGGCGGTGGAAAAGAGACCTTTCAAATGCCAGTACTTACGATAATCAAATTCCGCAGCATAAAATGAAACTGAATTTCCACCAAACAGATCGGTGGCACCACTTATATCGAGTCGGGAGCGACGTCCATTAAGCGGTCCGGTGATCCCCCACAAGATATTATCCTGAACCAGAGAAAAGGTAGCCATTGCCGCTTTGGTCGAGCGATTTGAACGTGGATCATCGCTATCATGAAATTTGCGATCAATAAATATTTGGGAAGCGGTCAATTCGGCTCTAAAAAACATAGAAAAAGGAAGGGTGAAACTACTCTGCAGACCATACATACGATCTGAAAAGAGATGATTAAAGCTATCGATATAATAATTTTTTGTATGGAAGGCACCAACGCCAATATTTAGTCTCATTTTATTATAGAAATAATATAGCTGCAGATTGGATTGATCGATAGTATTGACCAGATCGGTAACAAGAAACAGTTGATGATCCCCGGTATAATCGGAAAAGGCAAAAACTGTCTGACCGCGAATTCCAAAGAAGGTATCATAAGATAATCCACCGTTAACAAAATCGGGAGTAAACTTTACCCGATAATCCTGAACTTTGTACTCACCATTTGGAAGCAAACTATTTTGGGAGACTGAATCAAAAACGGCCAACTCTTCGGTAGTTAAAAAATTGCCACTTTTGGTAGTATCGGTTACATCTGTGAAAAGACCGTCGACCGGATCACTGGCAGAAGCCTCATCATTATCAGACACATAGATAAATTCTCCATTCTCAACGCGGGTGCTGTCTTCCTCATTTGTTTCGGTAATCGGTGGAAGAGTATCTTCATCAGGTGAGGTTGAATCTTCACTACTGACAAAAGCATAGCTGACTGGAATCGAATCAACTTTCTCAAGGGCAACAAAATCAGAATCAATTTCTATAAAGAAACTATCTTCTATAAGCGTATCTTTCACCCTGTTACTAAGATATTCGCCCTTCACAAACCCGGTTGGTTCCAGAATACCATTATCACCGGTCGGTTTTAAATCTTTCAGCAGATATATATCCTGACCTCGATTGTTAAAAGATGCAAAAGCGATCTGTTTACCATCGGGCGACCATGACGGTGATTCAGTATTTGTTAATAAATCGGTTATGGCAAATGTTCTTGGAGATTCGGTATCGGTTAGATAAAGATTATCGATGCCATTTCTATTGGAGACAAAACATATTTTTTTGCCATCAGGAGAAACAACCGGTTCCCGATTTTGTCCCGGACCGCAGGCTACCGGAACAATTTCCTCAGTTTCAACATCAATTGTAAAGAGACTATAGTTGCCATATTCTCTATCGTAATAAATTGTTTCCCAATGTGTTGAATCATCCGCAACTTCATAGATATTTTTTAATATGAGTTCATTATCGGGATGAGGTCGATCCGAAGAAAATACTAACTGCTTAGAATCGGGGTACCAATGCGGGTCCATATCGTCATACCAATCAAGATTAAGATTGTATGTCGAATCTTTCTCAATGTCATATATAAATATGTCGCGAAACTTATCATTGAGTGCCGAAAATGCGATTTTTGAACCATCTGGTGACCATACCGGAGAAAATATACTGCTCAGATCATATCGTTTCCGGAAATAAATATTCTTGTCACTAATTGTCATAAAATAAAGAGCATCTTTCCCTTTTGTTTTGGAGACAAATGCGATTTTTTCGCCATCGGGTGAAAAAGCAATTCCGGAAAGATAAGAGTGTAAAGATTCCAGATCACCGGTCCGATTACCCTTCACCAGGCGTTGTAAAATTGAACCATCGACCGCCGAGATAAGATAGATTTCAGTATAATCAGAACGGTCGGAAAAGATGGCAAGATGATTTCCCTTTGGGGAAAAAATAGGTTTTTCGTTTCGGTTCGAGGCATCTTTCATATGATTGGTCAATGGGTTGGCAATCTCACTGGCATCCATACGTTTTGAAATCTCAGGCCAGTAGCGCCGTTTCATTTCTTTTGAGAAATTCTCCCAGAATTCCTCCATGGTTATGCCAATAGACGCCTCCAGCGCCTTATTCATGGTCAAATGGACCTTCCCTTTGACCAGAATATCACCCAGTTTCTGTTTCCCATAATTATCGGCGATATAATTTATCATGGCCGGGCCCTGGTAATATTCCAAACCGCCATAGACAAATTCAGGTGAATAGAGATAATTATTAATGGTCGCATCACGAACAATCATATCGGCCCGATAATGCCAATGTTCGCGGGAGCTGTATTCGGCATAACCTTCGGCATACCAGAGCGGCAGCGCAAAGAGACGACGTTTGGAAAGTAACGAAGTAAACAGATTGCCGAGTATCATATCATAAACGACGGCATGAGTCAACTCGTGATGTAAAACATGTCGCAGGTTTTCATACGAGCCACTAACGGGAATGGCAATTCTGTTTTTGGCCGATTCGGTAAAACCACCGGTTCCCTCACCAATCATACCTGAGATGATATTTGTTTGCAAAAAATCATTATGGGATGAATAAAGAAAAACCGGTATCCGCTTATGGACGCGATAATTTAGCTCATCTGAGATAACTACATACGACGATTCCAAAACGGTCGCCGAAAATTTGGCCGTTTCATAATGGACATCGTAAAAGTAAATATCAAAATACCTGGTTTGAATATATTGCCAGTCGAATTGGTCGTATTGGACCTTATTTTTGCCAAAATAGGTAGTTTGTCCAAAAAGTGATCCAGACATTAGCAATATAACAAATATGAAAATAAGTTTTTTAATCATGTTTATACTATCCGAGTTAATATTTCTAAATTATTCCTTTTCCCTCTTTATATCGGCACCAAGCGCTAAAAGCTTATCCTCTAAACGATAATAGGCTCGGTCAATGTGATAAACCCTAAGGAGTTCGCTGGTTCCTTCGGCTGCCAAACAGGCGACAGCCAGCCCGGCACCGGCTCTGATATCGGAGGCCATTACGCTGGCCCCTTTCAGCCTATTTGCCCCATTGATTGTCGCTTCATCAGAAGTTACCGAGATATCGGCTCCCAACCGCTTCAGCTCCATCGTATGCCGTAACCTGTCCTCGTAAATCGTCTCCCTGATATGACTTGTGCCGGAAGCAACTGTTGCCAGAGACATCAGACAAGGCTGCAGATCGGTCGGAAAACCGGGATACGGATATGTTACAATTTTCACCGGTTTAAGTTTTTTGGGACCCTTGATTTGGATCGAGTCCCTATTTTCTGTGATTTCGCTGCCCATTTCATATAATTTGCGTGAGACCATGGTCAAATGTGACGGATCGATCCCCTCAACCGTAATCGAACCACCGGTAATAGCGGCGGCACTTAAATAGGTCCCGGTTACTAATCTGTCTCCTGATACTTTGTGAGATACCGGATTTAGTTTTTTGACCCCTTCAATCAGAATCGTTGATGTTCCGGCACCTAAAATTTTTGCTCCTGCGGCATTCAGAAAATTGGCGACATCAACAACTTCCGGGTCGCAAGCGGCATTTACAATCTGTGTGGTTCCTTCGGCAAAAACCGCCCCAAATATCAGATTTTCCGTACCGGTATGTGAGGGTCGATCAAAATAAATAACCGCCCCTTTGAGAGGTTTGGCCTTGGCGACAACATATCCTGATTCAACTGAAATAGTAGCACCCAAATCGGCAAACCCGGCAATATGATAATCAACCGGTCGCGCTCCTATATTACAACCGCCCGGCAATGAAACTCTCGCCTGTCCCAGACGGGCAAGAAGTGGCCCCAGAACCAAAAATGAAGCGCGCATCTTACGCATCAGATCGTAGGGTGCGGTATCCTTAGTAATATTACTCGCGTCAACAACCATCCGCATCGCTTCGGCGTCGTAATCGACTTTGGCGCCAAGATGCTCCAGAACCTGTGAAACAGTGTCAATATCTCTAAGTGGCGGAATATTTTCGAGAATCGTCTCGCCATTATCGATCAACATCGTAGCGACAATAATTGGCAGAGCCGCATTTTTGGAACCATCGGTTCTGACCGTTCCTGAAAGTTTTTTCCCACCGTTTATTACAAATTTATCCATCAGTTTCCTCAATCATTTAACACTTAAACCGGACTTTTTGTTTACTTTTTTATCAAAATCAGAATAGAGTTTTCGAATACACTTTGCAATATTAAACATTCCGAAACCCGGCTAAGCATGATGTTAGGACAATTGATGAGACAAAAAAGACTAATTGATAAAATTTAATCCCCGGCATAAATATATGGAACAGATTTGAGCCCTTCGAAATCTGACTGATAAAGCGATCCATCCGGCCCGGAAAAAACAATTTGATTGTAGTTTAATATATACGGTTTCGAATATTCCGAGCTATCGATAAAGGTCAACATTCCTCTCGGCAATGGCGATTCGCCCGCCGTTCCGGAATAAATAAGGGTTTGGCCGCTTGAATCAATTCCATAAGCAATATGGCCACTGTTGGGATGCAAGGTAGGCCAATGCGGAAAAGCGCTGGTTCGGATAGTAAATAATGTTTCGGGATTGCTCTCCTCAAGATTATCTTTCAAGATATGGAATGTAAAATTATCCAAACTGGCAAAAAACAGAAAAGTGTCGGCCGCAATTAGAGTTGGATCCCAGCCATCACGCAAATATTGATATGATGAATCGGCTTCATTAATTAAAAAGATACTATCTCTGGTCATATCACCGGCCGCAATAAGCACGTCCTGATTAACATAAACAATCGATTCAAACTCTGCGATTATCCCTGAATTTTTCAAAGTATCATTTGCGATATCATAATAATGAATTCTGTTTTCAAACAGATAAGCGAGAATATTGTCATCAAAATTGATTGTCGGCGATTTATAATTTTCACCATGATAAATTTTTTCCCTTACAGGCTGAGTAGCCCGCGCCTTAAAAATACCGCTGTAACTACCGTCAAAAATAGTATCTCTGACCGAAAAATAGATATACTCGCGGTCATGCGATAATGAGACATCGGTTTCGATAAAATTCGGTGACGGTTCACCGTTACCTCCGGTTGGCTGGTAATATTCCTCATCGCAGGCGACAATCAAAATCAGCAATATTAAACTGAATAGTAAAAATCTAAACATCATATTCCATCCCTTTCATCGTCTCCCGCGCTCTGCTTAGAAAGTCGATTACCTCCGGTTCGGTATAGTCGGGGTATGTCCAGGGAAGCGCTTTAAACCTCTTTTTTTCATAAACAAGGGTGACCTCCGAATAGATTCCATCTCTTAAATAAATACGATGCGAATAATCTTTGGTCGAGGCCAAAACAAGATTGGCCAGCGATAGTATCCCCGGGTCAAGATTCACTTTACGAAAAACAAAATCGTCAACTTTTTCGCCATATTTTTCTTCAAGTTTATTGGTCCAGATCTTTATCTCCGCGAGCCGCTCACGATCGACCATTTTTTCAAAAGCAAAAAACTTTCGTTTCAGATTATCGCCCATCTCTTCGCGATAATAGGTCGTATGCAAAAACTCAAGCTCATCGGTTTCAAATTCTATAAAACCGAATTTTTTTTCGATCTCGTCGATAGCATCATGCATCGGCCCCAGCACAGAATATATCGCCGATAAAATCAGTTTCCCCGGTAATGGTCTTTTAATCCGTCCCATTTGAATAATACCCTATCCATCCCCATCACAGCATTGAAGGCATAAGCCGCAAATCAGATGACCATAATTTTTGTATCTTGAAAATTCCTCGACTTT
>JAUVBC010000025.1 GCA_030591405.1 Candidatus Zixiibacteriota bacterium | reverse complement strand
TCGCCCGCAGGTTATCTTTAACATCGACCCGGAAATGATGCAGGATCACCTCCTCAGCAACATAGACCAGTTTAATCAGTGCATATAAAACCACCGCGCCCAGAATAATGGTAAGAGTCGATCTGATCACATCGAAGGCATCTTTTGAAAATTGTTTGGAAATTAGAGGCAGCAGCAGATAGACGGCCAGAGTAATGAAAACATAGCGGGAAGGTTGTCGCCACTGACGGTTGAGCAAATCGTCGAGGATTGTTTTCGTGTTCCGGGCGAAACGTCTGACGGGCGCCCAGACAATCAGATGAGCTATCAGTCCAACAAGATAGCCGACCAGAATGGTTCCCAGCAGCCAGGCGGCCGGTTCAAGATGGCTCCAAATGCTCCGCAGTTCTATTTCCAACATTGTATCACACCCTCAGGTATTTGTTTTTAGTAACTGACTTCCTGCACCAGCGGTTCGATCGGCATCAAGGAATCCAGTGGGGCATTCGTTTCTATGAACTGATGGTGAAGAATCTGCAGGCCGATTAAATGATTCAACAAGGCGTCTTTCCGGGTCAGGGATACCGGGTCGGTGTCATTATGGTAGTCGTCAATGAATCGATTCATCCGTCCGACATCGAAGATTCCTGCTTTGGCCACGGCCGCCTCGCTGACATATTTATCGAGCAGGTCGGATACAGCCGCTCGCTTGTTTTTACCTATCTTCACTCTTCTCCAAAAAATCGGCGAACCCAGCGATGAACATCATTGCGTCTAACTTCGGCTCTTAAAATTTTCATCCGATGTTCTTTTTCTTCTACGGACATTATAAAAGCAGCATAGATGGCGTCTGCTGTAAGGTCAATATCGTACGGATTAACGATAATCGCTCCTTTTCGCAATTTCTCGGCAGACCCGGCAAATTCAGACAAAATAAGAACCCCCCGGTCATTAGACGAAGAAGCACAGTATTCCTTGGATACGAGGTTCATACCGTCGCGAAGAGGAGTAACAAGAGCTATATCCGCCGCCTTATAGTAACCAACAAGTTGAACTCGATCCAAAGTTCTGAACTGATAATGAATCGGTATCCAGCCACCGGAAGAAAAACGACCATTGATTCTACCGGCCAATGACTCAAGCTCACTTTTTAATTCCTGATATTCGGCAATATTTAAACGCGAAGGAACGACCACCTGCATTAATGATATTCTACCGCGAACATCGGGGTATTTTTCAAGTAGCTTTTCGAAGGCCCGTAATCTTTCCGGGATTCCTTTGGTGTAATCAAGGCGGTCTAAACCAAGAACCATTGTCTCGGCATTTATATTTTCTTTTAAGAACCAGGCTGTATCCGAGGTTTCTTTGGTTTTTGCTAAATTATTGAATTCATTAAAATCGATAGATATTGGATAATGGCCGACCAGAATTTCTCGATTGGCGTAATGAATAATCGACTCCTGCCTTTTGGATACAGTTTTTGCCTCAGGAACCAGCCATTTCAAACATGAAATAAAATTCCGTTTATCGACTGAGGTTTGGAAACCGATATGGTCGTAATCTAAAAGAACTTCCATCATCGCTATTTTTCGCGGGAATCTTCTTAATAAATCAAACGATGGAAAAGGAATATGTAAAAAGAAGTTGAGCCTGCTTTTAATTCCCAATTCTCTTAAATAGTGGCCGGTAAAAATTAATTGATAGTCATGTATCCAAATGGTATCATCGACCCTATTATTCTCAGCGATGATTCCTGCGAATTTTTTATTTACACTTCGATATGTTTCGTAATCCTCTGGGTTAAAAGAAAACTGCCCGAGTAGATCATGAAACAACGGCCAAATTGATTTATTGGAAAAGCCACGGTAATACCTCAAAATTTCTTCTTCAGTAACTTGGACCGGAATCAGTTCAAAGTTCGCTTTTTTGCTATAATTTAAAAGAAGCGATTTAAAAGGAACCTCGGAGCCGCACCCGGGCCAGCCGATCCAGGCGCTCTTGGTTTGGCTAATTGTCGATTTCAGTGCGGTCACCAAACCACCCGTGCCTGATCTAACTTCGAAGCCACGAATCTCATCACCGAAAATAGCTATCGGCAATCTATTTGATACTACTACTAGGCGTTTATGCATGATATCTAATTGTTACCTTGATATTCAATATAGTGGAAATAATTTAAAATGCAAATCGGTAACAATTATTATTGTTTAAAAGATGTATATTGAATCCAATTATCCAAAAACTCAAACAGTTCAATCGGTGGCATAAGTTGAAGGTCTGCGGATGTTGACCGGGATTTTTCACTAACCAGGATCTTTAAACCGCGATCGCCGAGGGCGCTAAAAGCGTCTTCATCGGTAAGATCATCGCCAAGATATGCGACCGGCACATCATCGGTAAAATTGCTTAGAATCGCGTTTACGGCGGTGCCTTTATCAAGGCAATTAGGACGTATTTCGATTCCGCCATCAAAAAGATGCAACCTCATACCAAAATCCGATACTATTGGCTCCCAATAATTTTTGACCATTAATTTAACATCTTGGGCAGTTTTATCAGCTAAACCTCGCCAATGAAAAGCACATCCGGCAGGTTTTAATTCAGCAATTTGATCCAGCTTATTCTGCGATATCCAATCTTTTATTTTCCTTAACCCTTTGATAACACTGTTTTCGGCCAGTAATTGGTAACCCTTTTCCGTGCTAAATCTTTCGGCGCCATGGCTCCCCCACATCTCGGGGTAACTTTTCAAACCTAATAGCCTTTTTAATGTTTTAATATCTCGTCCGGAAATTATAAATATTTCAGTTGTAATGGAATTTTTAAGTAAACTTAATCTATCTCGTATGCCTTTATAGGGCAAGGCATTATCGCGATCGGGTGTGAAAGGTGATAGAGTGCCGTCATAATCAAGGATCAGTATGTTTTCAGGAGAAGTTTTCAACTTATCCCAAAAGGAATCTAATGACACTTCGGATTTAAGAATTTCCATGAATATAACTTAACCAGCGATAAGATGATTTGCAAGACCTTTACGGAGCCCCAGCATTAAAGTAAGATATTCTCTCAAGTGGCGGTTACACAAATAATTTTCCTTGACAAATTCTTTGGCCGTTTGACCGATTTTACTTATAACATCCGGTTGATAGAGTAGTTTTCTTATCCTCAAGGCAGCACCTTCAGGTGTGTCGACCAAAAAGCCGGTATGATGATTATGCACCTGTAACCTGATACCGCCGGTATTGCCGCCAATAACCGGTTTACATTTCCACATTGCTTCGGTAACCGTTAATCCGAAACCCTCCTGTAGAGATTTCTGGATTACAATTGTCGATGCCCTCTGTAAGGCATTAATTATTCTATGTGCGTCCGGAGGTAACATCAGAATATGAATATTTTTATTACCGTTAGCCGCCCGATGAACTTCCTCCAACACCGCTGCTCCTTCCGGGTCATCGGTTGCCCCGCCGCCGGCCAATACCAACTGCGCATTAAAAGAACCATTAAGCAAATTAAATGCTTTGATTACGCCGATTGGGTCTTTAAACCGATCGAATCGGGAAATCTGGCAAAGTATAGGGCGATTAGGATCAATATTGAAGTTCTGCAAAGTATCTTTGATTTCCTTATCGCTTAGTTCGATATTTTTATCCGAAAGTGGATCAATACTCGGCGCAATAATAAATTGCGGGTGATCAAGTTTATGGGCGAAATCCGGCATGGAAAATATGGACGCATCAAAATTGTTGACCTTGGAACGCAGATAATTCCATACTGCCCGATTTGGATGACTGGCGTCGATATGACATCGCCAAATCCACCGGCCACTTTTATCGGGACAAAGCTCATGAAGAAAAGCCGGCTGCGGATCATGAATCACGACAAAATCGGCATCCTGCAAAACAGGCCTGAGACGATCGGCATTACCGGCGACGGTATCCTCATAGGCTCGAATCATCCGGTCCGTAAGAATGACATCATTACCCTGAAGACCATTATGGAATGTCTTGGTTGTATTAAAATATTCGGCGTTCCCTTCGATAACCTCCCATAAAGCATCAAGCCCGAGCTCCCTCATCAAGGGAATCATCCAAAAGAGGATTTCGGCCACTCCTCCTCCTTCACGGGTTGAGTTCACATGCACCACCGAGGCACCCTTTAAATCACGGGCCACCTGCCGCAATTTGGAGATTGCAACCGGGCCAATTATTTTTTCATAGTCAGTTAATGTTTTTTTCATGCTTTGCTTCTTTAAAGAATTCGGTAGTAACTGTCACCAGCGTGTTTTTTAATTCAGCCAAAGTCAAAAAGTAGAAATCGATTTCACTGAGAGTTTTTATTAAAGGCTTCACCTCTATTTCAAACTCTGATAGCCATGCGGTGAAATCGTCCACCATCCATTTGGTGCGACGGCGGGCTTCAATGAAGTGATAATAGATCGAACCATGAGACATATTTGGCAACTGCTCATAAAAATCATAGGGCCGGTTTAACCTAATATCTGTTTCGAATACAACTGTGACCGCCTGAAGAAATTGGAAGGCCCGATTTTTGGGCGCCCAGAGGATATGATCTGTCTCCGACAATCTTTCCTCAAAAATATCCAAAATCTGCTGTCGGAGTTCATCAACTGACTTGCATTTATAAGGATTAAGCACTGAGAGCCGCTCGGCCAAGATTTTATCTCTCAATTGCGAGCCGGCCCACAAAGCAAAATCATTAGTATAGTCAGGATAATCGAAAGTCGGCCTGATCACCGTTTCACAAAAATGGTGAAAAAGACACTCGTCGGGGCAAACTCGAAGCCGTTCTTCGAGTTCCCTAAGATTCATCGCCTCTTTAACCCCAGCCATCCTAGTAATTAAAGTGCAATCTTTAACTTTAAATCCCATATCATTATATTCGGACATTACCGGTATTCCTTAATTGAATCGTTTAATATTCTATATTATACGCTATTAAACACTATTAAGAGTTTGATATTCAATTTATTAGTGATTTAATTTTTAATTAATCTGAGTTGCATCAATGATTCAATGGTTTCATACATCAAAAAGTTGCGAAGATCGTATAACGATCCCCGCTTATTTTGTCAATAGCAAGAACTTCTTCCGAAGTTCTTTTTTTGTTGTCCAGAGGAAAGGTGTAGTGCACAACAACTTGTGGGTATTCATATTTTATTCTCTTGATAAATGATTTTGGAAAATTCTTTCTCTCAAAAAATTTGTCCTTAAGTAACTATGACTTTAAATCTTAAACATATGTTTTTAATTGTTACTTACTTATTGAAACTTTGGTAGAGTTTCTATCTCTATATAGAATTCAATTTATTTATTCTATTGCGTAATTTATCAACCTTAGATTTAAGCTTTCATTATCAGATTAACTTCTATTGACTTTCGTCTTATCTTTTATCATCTATCTGCATTGTATAAAGTGAAGGAAAAAGCAATTGGTTATCCGTGAGTTTGTGAATATTTCGCATAAAACCGATAAGTAATAAAAATGCAAAATTCTGAAAAGAAACATCATTTTATTGAATCAAGCGCCAATCTTGTTTCATTGGCCCATAAAATATTACTTTGTGCCAGCAAGGGATTGGATCGAAAAGAATTTAGATCAGAAGTTCTGAAAATATTAATTAGAGAATGTGAATGTGATTCGATTGAATTACGAATTCTGGAATATGGAAAGTTGTGGCAAAGCGAACAGACAATTGAAGACGATTTTTCACTTTCCATATTGAAAAAGGAATGTCGAGTTGATAAATTTGGTAATATTATTCCCAGTTTGGATGTTGAATCTGATCTTGAGAGTATTTATGAGGATATCTATTACGGCAATTACAACTCTGCTCTTCCTTACTATACAAAAAATGGAAGCTTCTTTACCAGCGATACGGAATTGCCGCTGGAATTGAGTTCCGAAACCTGCAAATGGGCTGGTGGGCGAAGCATAAATATTGATTGCGAGTACAAATCAATCGCTGTAATTCCATTCTTAATCAATGGCAAAACTTCTGGTTTAATAATATCAAAGAGCAAACATAAAAATTTCTTTGAATCAAAAAATGTCAATATGTATGAAGAAATTGCGCAGATATTAGGAATTGCTATTGAACACAGACGGGCCCAGATAGCCTTAAGGGAAAGAATTAAAGAGTTGACCTGTCTTTTTGGAATTGCCAAAGTCGCGGCGCAACCGAATATCAAATTAGAATCTATATTAAAAGACATTATAAGATTATTGCCTCTCGGCTGGTTATACCCTGAGGTGGCCGAATCTTCTATTATGTTAGATGGTATAACTTTCGCAACCGACGGTTTCAGTGAAAATCTGCCAAAAATAGGTTCAAATATTTTTACTAATGACAATTTTCGTGGGACTGTGGAAGTAGCTTACAATATTGAAATGCCTGAACTTGATGAAGGTCCATTTTTAAGAGAAGAACGCAATTTAATTGATGCTATCGCTCGAGAAATATCAATTATAATTGAACGGATGCAGGTCGAAGAGGAAAAAGAAAATTTACAGGAACAACTAAGACATTCCGATCGATTAGCAACTATCGGCCAATTAGCCGCCGGCGTTGCTCATGAATTGAATGAACCTCTGGGAAGTATCCTTGGTTTTGCTCAGCTTATAAAAAAGGACCTGAATAATCCTCAGCAAATAATGATGGATGTCAACAAAATAGAATCGGCATCACTTCACGCTCGCGAAGTCATTAAAAAATTGATGATATTCTCTCGTCAATCACCTCAAAAAAAGAGTTCAATAAATTTGGATCGTATTGTGGAAGAAGGACTTTATTTTCTGGAATCACGGTGTGCCAAGGCTGATATCCATTTAATTAAGGAACTTAATGGCAACCTGCCTGATTTTGTGGCAGACAAAAGTCAACTGTATCAAATTTTGGTTAATTTGGTTGTCAATTCTATTCAGGCGATGCCGGAAGGTGGAACAATTAATATTAAGACCACACGCGACGAAACCAATGTCATTCTTTCAGTCAAAGATAGCGGATTGGGGATTGAGGAAGATATACTCAATAAGATATTTATTCCGTTTTTTACGACCAAAGATATTGATGAGGGAACCGGTTTGGGATTGGCGGTGGTCCACGGTATTGTTACCTCGCATGGCGGTTTTATTAATGTTGAGAGTAAACCCGGCAAAGGAACAGTGTTTAATATAAATTTACCAATTAGTTATGGGGAAAAAGATGAGCAAATCAAAAAATAAATCGTCAGTTTTGGTTGTTGACGATGCCCCGGATACAGTAGAAATTATCAAACGAAACCTCGCCTCACACGGATATGAAGTTTATACCGCTAATAGTGTTGATACCGCGATTGAGTTCCTTGATATCAATTCTGTTGATTTGGTAATTACTGATTTACGGATGCCAAAAGTCAGCGGTCTGGATTTGATACGCCATGTCCGGGCCAACATGAAAGATACCGAGATTATCATGATAACCGGTTATGCCACTATTGATAGTGCTGTCAAAGCAATAAAAATAGGAGCCGAAGAATATCTTTCCAAACCTTTCACCGATGAAGAGCTATTAAATGCCGTTCAAAGCGCCATTAATAAATTGCGGGCGCGAAAAACAATTGATAACGATACCGGCCCGATTACTGCGCCATTGGAAGGAATGATCGGAGAGTCGTCAGCTATGCAAACTGTTTATAAAGCCATTTTTAAAGCGGCGACAACAATGGCGACCGTTCTTATTACCGGCGAAAGTGGGACAGGAAAGGAAATTGTAGCCCGAGCAATACATTATAACAGCAATCGCGCCTCGGCTCCTTTTGTTCCGGTCAATTGTGGTGGAATTCCTGAAGGACTTTTGGAAAGCGAATTATTTGGACATGTCAAGGGAGCTTTTACCGGAGCAATCGAATCACGTGCCGGTTTTTTCCAAACTGCTGAGGGGGGAACAGTATTTCTGGACGAAATCGGTGAAATGAGTCTCGCTATGCAGGTAAAACTTTTGCGGGTTCTACAGGATAAAGAGATCACTATGGTTGGTGCTGGCAAGTCGCGCAAGGTTGATGTAAGAATTTTGGCTGCGACAAATAAGGAGCTTCGGAAACTCGTTAGCAAAGGTTCTTTCCGAGAAGATCTGTATTTCAGGCTTGGCGTTCTTACTATTGATGTTCCTCCGATCAGCGAACGAGAAGATGATATTTTATTGCTCTGCCAGCATAATGTGACCAAATTTGCCAAAGAATCAGGAAAGGTGCCGCCAAGATTTACTGATAGAGCCTTAAATATTCTGAAAAACTACAGCTGGCCCGGCAATGTGAGAGAAATTGAAAACCTGATGCAAAGACTTATCGTAATGACCGATAATGATGTAATAGATGCTCCAGATCTACCCTCTTTTATGCGTCTGACAGTGTCGAAAAAATCTGGATTAAATAAGTCTTTAACTCAAATAGAGTATGAACATATAAAAAATGTTTTGACCAGTGTTGACAGCAATAAAACGAAGGCAGCCGAAATTCTTGGTATCGATCGGAAGACTCTTCGAGAGAAGTTGAAAAATTACGAAAATGAAAACAATAAAGTCAATTGAGGAAGATTTCTCAACGGAATAGCCAAACGGGGTAATTCTCTCCACTGGTATTAATTTCTCCGGTATTTCGTTTAGTTTTAATCTCCAAGAGCGTTTTCAAAAATAAATAAATAAGAATTCCTATTTATTTTTATATCAAAATTTCTGATTGTACAAAAATATTCTGGCTTAAATACAATCTATTTTATTGAAAAACTATTTTATATTAATGGCTCTATCTGATTGCAATTCTATGCAATAGGCCAATAAATTATCTTTTCGATATGCTCAAAACTTATTATGCAAGCTCTTTTGTTTAAGATTACTATAATCATCTATTTTGCAAAAATCGTATAATCTAAATTTTGGAATTGCTCTATAATGGCAATATTACAAAAACGGTACGGTTTTTGTTTAACTCTTTATTAATGAAAAGATAAATAAGACAATAATTAATTAAGGAGGTAAGAAATGGATAAGTCCAAAGTTGCAAATCTCACTAATGAGAGAGATGGAAAAACAATCAAAGCCGATTCGTTATGCGCTACTTGTAATAATGTCGCAATTTGTGTCTATAACGGCCAAGCCAACCAACCTGTTATTTTCTGCGAAGAATTTGAGGCGAGCGACGCACCACAGATTAGATTATATGGTGTCGGAGAAGCAGTTGCTGAGAAATCGATTGAAATAAATAAAATCGGATTGTGCGTAAACTGCGATAATATTGCCACCTGCAGTTATTCGAAAGCAAATGAGGAAGTAGTCTATTGTGAGGAATATGTTTAATCACTTTATGGATAGCGAAACAAATGTAACTGATAAAATAAAAATCTAATTGCCAAACTGCTATTTCATTTTGGCAATTTAGATTTTCCGGAGGCTCAAATGGCTGTTATCGCGGATGATAAAAAATTATCCTCTGGGGTATTACAAAATAATTTATATGAAAATGTAAATAGGCAATTTAACAAAGCCGCTGATTTAATGGACCTTGACTCCAGCGTCAGGGACAGACTTTCAAAAACGACTAATGAAATCACGGTAAATTTTCCGGTCAGGATGGACAGTGGAAAACTTGAGATGTTCACGGGGCATCGTGTCCAGCACTGTGATGTCCTCGGTCCGTATAAAGGTGGCTTGCGCTATCACCCGGCGGTAAATATAAATGAGGTTCGCGCTCTGGCGACCTGGATGACCTGGAAAGGCGCCATAACCGATATTCCGTTCGGCGGGGCCAAAGGAGGGATTCAATTTGATCCGTCCAAATATTCAAAACTCGAACTTGAACGGATCACGAGACGATTTACCTTTGCGCTTGGAAATAATATCGGCCCGGAATATGATATTCCCGCACCTGATGTCAACACCAACGCTCAGATTATGGCATGGATTTTGGATACTTACTTATCGATGATGCCACCTCATGAACGGCAGCGTTGTTCCCATGTTGTAACCGGAAAGCCAATTGAGGCTGGTGGCAGTATCGGGCGCGATAAGGCAACTGGTCAGGGGGTTGTTTTTTCGATAGTCGAATGGGCCAAAGATAAAGGTTTTAACCTCGATGGTGCAACCTATATGGTTCAGGGATTTGGCAATGTCGGTTCCTGGGTTTCAAAGCTGCTGAAACCTTATGGTTCGAAATTAGTCGCTGTTGAAGATGCAACCGGAGTTATTATCAATTCGGAAGGTATCGACCCGGATGATCTCACCATATATGTTAAAGCAAATGGTGGTGTTGGAGGATATTCCAAGGCAAAGCCGGGCGACCATGAAACTTTTATAAAAACAAAAGCTGATATCTTTATACCGGCTGCTTTAGAAAATCAGATTACGGCTGAAACCGCGCCTCTTTTGAATGTACAACTGGTTGCTGAGGGGGCAAATGGACCGACAAATCCGGATGGAGACAAGATACTGGTCGAACGTGGTATAGATTTGCTTCCAGATATTCTTTGCAATTCAGGGGGAGTCATTGTCAGCTATTATGAGTGGCTTCAAAATAAAAGAAGTGAGTTTTGGGATATTGAAGAAGTTGATAGCAAGCTTGAGAAGAGAATGAAAAAAGCCTATATAAAAGTTCGTGATGCCGCCCGGAATTACAAAACTGATTGGCGTACTGCGGCGTATATTGTGGCCCTGTCACGATTGGAAACGGTGCTAAAAGAGCGCGGCATATTTCCGTAAAATATTCGATCGACATTATCAAAAACATCTTACCGCCGGGGAGAAATTCCCCGGCGGTTCAGTTTCACCCAGTAAGTTAATAAGAATAACCGACAAAATCCGACTACCCAAAAATCAAAACGTTCCTACAATATTCCCAATACAAAGTTACTCTTCAAGTTATGATGCACCTATTGGAGTCATGAACTATCTCGATCTCTTCTTAAAAATCGGCACAACTTTTGATATTACAGGCATGAACGTAAAGGATAAAATGCGAAATGAAATTGATAAGAAATATAACAATTATGATAGAAAAAGGGATTGGTTTGTTGTTCCCGGTATCTCCTTCTTTCACAAAGCCAAGAAAAAGCTGGTTCCGAGAAAATGAGCCGATCCCTTGCTTTATAAAATCTCCTGTTTTTCTCAATAAGGGAAGGAAGTCATTATGAATTCGTCAGGAAAAGCAGAAAGACCGGGCCTTTGCATGACCTGCAATAATGCCCCTGATTGTGTCTATCGCTCTCAACGCGGATTCGATGCACTGTATTGCGAGATGTATGATTGTTATCCTTTGACCAATGTAAACAGCGAAGAATTTGAAAATACGGAACCGATTATTACCCCGGTTGAACCTCTTCCCAAAGTAAGGAATCAACATCTCTGCAAAGGTTTATGTTCAAATTGCGATAATTTTGAAGACTGCCTTTTGCCAAAGCCGGAAGAGGGTGTTTGGCATTGCGAGGAATATAGATAAAATAATGACAATATTGATTAGACAATTTGCCAAAATATAAAGGTTAGACAATGGAAAAAATAGAGGATGTAAGTAAGCAGGCCGAAACAAATAATCATAAGGGAAAATTGATTGCTACCCTGGAAGAAATACAATCCAAGTATGGTTATCTCCCCGAACAGGAATTACGCGCCGTTGCAGCCGAAACCGAGCATTCATTGGTCGATATTTACGGAGTCGCCACTTTTTATAGAGCTTTTAGTCTTAAGCCGCGCGGAAAGCATCTTGTTTCGGTTTGTTTGGGAACCGCCTGTCATGTTCGCGGTGGACCTGCAATTGCCAAAGAAATTGAGCGGCAACTCAAAATCAAAGCTGGCGAAACTACAGCAGACGAACAATTTACTCTTGAAACCGTTAATTGCCTTGGCGCCTGTGCTTTGGGTCCGGTAGTGGTAGCTGATGGTCATTATTTTTCAAATGTAAAAACTTCAGAAGTCAAAGCAATTCTGGATAAGGCTACTGAAGGTTTTGATAAATTGGAAGTTGAAACTGACCAGCGGGTATTCCCGCTGGAAGTCTGTTGCGCCCGATGCAATCACAGTTTGATGGACTCTCGCCATATTATTGACGGTCACTCCGTCATTCGTGTGACAGTTTCATTTGGCACCAAACATGGCCGTTTAACCTTATCGAGTGTCTATGGTAGTGATAAAGTGGATTCTGAACATGAGATTCCATACGATACAGTTGTCCAGATGTTTTGCCCACACTGCCATGCCGAGCTAATTGGCGGTGCCCCCTGTGGCAGCTGTGGAGCACCTATGGTGCCTATGATAGTTAAAGGGGGCGGCGTTGTTCAGATCTGCTCACGAAGCGGCTGTAAGGGACATCTGCTTGATTTGGGCGGAGCAACCATTGACTAAACAGAATCATATGATTGATCGAGGAGAAATCAATAGATGAAAAAACTTCATACGGTTGAAGAGCTTCACAACTTCCGCCATCGCATATTAGATGAAAAAAATATCGAGTATGATAAGCCGACTTTGGTGATATGCGGAGGGACCGGGGGATTAGCAAGCGGGGCCAACGATGTTATCAGGGTTATGAAGCGGTATATTTTAAAAC
>JAUVBC010000271.1 GCA_030591405.1 Candidatus Zixiibacteriota bacterium | reverse complement strand
TGTTCATATTTTTTGCTGTTGCTAAAAAAGGTTATGCGAGTTATCCAAATATAATGACGATAGTTTTGTCGGCATGTGTTAATGGACTTCTGGCTATAGGTGTTACGTTTGTTATCATCACGGCGGGAATAGATTTGTCGGTAGGCCCAATGATGACATTTACCGCAATTATGAGTGGTACTGCGCTTACAATATGGGGATGGCCGCTTTGGTTGTGCATTATTTTTGGGATTATTTCCGGTGTGCTGGTTGGAATGTCAAACGGGGTTATGGTCGCAAAATTGAAATTACCACCTTTTATAGCAACAATGGCGATGATGATGATATTGAAGGGATTGAACTTGGTAATATCGAATATTAGACCAATCTATTTTACCAGTGTTGATAATTATCAGAAAATCGCGTTGGGTTCTGCGTTCGGAATCCAGGGATTATATAATGCGGTTCTGATATTTCTTTTGTTTGCTTTAATCGGACATATCATCCTCTCAAAGACCTTACTTGGTCGTTACACATACGCGATTGGTTCGAATGTTGAAGCCGCAAGACTTTCAGGTGTAAAAGTCGACAATTGGATCGTTGCGGTATATGCAACAAGTGGCTTTTTTGCGTCAATAGCGGGCTTGGTTATGTCGTCCAGGCTTAATTCCGCACAACCGCAGTTGGGGCCCGGATATGAGCTTGAAGCCATCGCCGCGGCAGTGATTGGTGGTACCTCGTTATCAGGCGGAATTGGAACCATAGCCGGAACTGTTATAGGTGCTTTTATCATGAGCGAATTACAAAACGGCTTACGAGCAATGGCGGTTTCACCAGAGTGGCAATTCGTCGTCATCGGTAGTGTTTTGATACTCGCCGTTTCAGTGGATCAATATAAGCGGAAATGAATGCCAACCCTAGGGATGAGAGTGGCTTCATCAATATAAAATGGTTATGCACACAGCGGCATTCGATGCTGTGAGTAGTGTTGTTACATTACTAAGAAAAGAGTAGAGGAGTTATTATGAAAAAGGTTGCCTTATTGGCATTGGCATTGGCATTGGTTTCGCCCTTTGTATTGTTTGCAAGTGGTGGTGGTGAATCTGTCGGCGAATCTGAAACTGCTAATCTCGAGGGGAAGATGTACATCCCGGTCATTGCTCTGGGTTTTCAGCATCAATTCTGGCAGGCTGTTAAATTGGGTGCTGAGAGAGCGGCCGCGGATTACGACGTTGTAATTACATTTGAAGGCCCTGAAGCGGAGACGATGATTGATAAGCAGGTCGACATGATGAAAACCGCCCTGGGAAAGAACCCCGCCGGTCTCGCCATGGCTGCTATTGATCCCGAAGCGATCAGGATTGACTTGGAAACGGCAATGGCGAACGGCTTGAAGGTGGTCGGTTTTGACGCCGGTGTTGGAGATATGGGGAATACACACTGCTCAACCGACAATTATGCTGCGGGGGTATTAGCAGCTGAGAATGCCGCTAGATTGCTCGGTGAAAAGGGGAAAGTCGGTGTAGTAGGACATTCCCAAACGATGGTAGATGCAGTGAAGCGTGTCGATGGCTTTGTCGATACGATTGCAAAATATCCGAAGATGGAAGTTGTTGATATTCAATATGGAGATGGTGACCATCTGAAATCGGCCGATATAGCTAAGAGTATGTTGATTGCTTTTCCTGATATTGATTGCTTCTACGCATCAAACGAAGGTGCAGCTGTGGGGACGTACAACGGCCTCAAAGAGATAGGAAAGATCGGGGAAGTCATGATTATCGGCTTCGATTCTTCAAAAGCTCTGAAAGATGCCGTACGAAGCGGCGAAATAGCCGGTGCGATAACCCAAGATCCCATTGGTATGGGTTATAAATCAGTTGAAGCGGTTGTCAAACTGATTAACGGTGAAGATGTTCCAGAAATAATCGATACCGGTGCTTATTGGTACGACAGCAGCAATATGGACGAGGATCATATTGCACCGTTACTCTATGATTGATATTTAACTTGATAGGGTCGTAGTAACGTTCTGCGGCCTGTCATTAAACTGCCAATTTATAATTGAATAGGTAAACCTTTTGTCGGCAACAATTAAAGACATCGCAGAGTACTTAAATATTTCTCCAGGGACGGTTTCCAGAGCCCTGAACGGAAAGGGAAGAATTGGTGAAAGTACGAGAAGAAAAGTTTATGAAGTTGCAGAAAAATTAAAATATGTACCAAATGAAATAGCTCGATCTTTGAAAATGAAAAAGACCTCTACGATAGGGGTTATTATTCCTGATGCTACAAATATATTTTACTCGATAATGCTGAAAAGTATTGATAAGTCTCTCTTGAAAAAGGGGTACAACATCCTTTTCTGTGATTCCGATGAAAATATAGAAAGAGAGACAGAATATTTTGAATTGTTGAAAGGTAAAAATGTCGACGGAATGATAATTGTTACGTCTGGAGAGAATAGTATATATAAAGATGAGGAAACTCTGTCAAATATTGTATTTGTCGACAATATCCCTGCAATAGATAGAGATTTCTCTTACGTAACTATTGATAATATGAAAGCGGCGTATGACTTAACGCAATTGGTTATTGATAATGGTCATAAGGATATTGCGGTAGTATGCGCGGATTTAAGTGAGACTACCGGATATGATCGCCTTGAAGGTTTTAAAAAATGCATAAAAGACAATGGAATCGAATATAACCCCGACAAAATCTATAAAGGAAGTTTTAGATATCAGACTGGTTATGAAGCCGCGGGAAAGATATTAAAGGGTAAAAAATATCCGACAACTATTTTTGCCCAAAATAACGTACAGGCATATGGGGTTGTTAAGAGGCTTAGTGAGTCATCAATAAATATTCCAGATGATATTTCTATAGTTTGTTTTGACGCAATTGATCAAACCGGAATGATGTCTCCAAAGCTAACAAGTGTTATGCAGCCGGTGGAAGAAATCGGGGAGAGAGCCGTGAAGTGTATTTTGGATAATATAGATAATGACGATACGGAATTGGAAGTGAGTCGCAACATATTAGGATATAAAATAAATTTGGGAAAATCGTTAAAAAGAATATGATATATAAAGAGGCAGTCAAGGTGAATGAATATGGTAAAAAAGTTTGGTTCTTTCCTGATGGCGATAGGCCCCCTTTAGGAGATAGCCCGTTGAAAGGTCATGAATCGATAGTTATTCTCAATCCAAATAGAGAGGATGCAAATTGTGGTTTGACTTTTTATTATGAGGATAGCGATCCGACAACTGGTGTGAAAATTGAAGTGAAAGCGAAACGGGTTCGTTGTGTTCAAACGCATAAGGAAAGTGATTTTGGTGGAATGATCGTACCGGTTTCAAAACAATATGCTCTAAAGGTGGAAAGTGATGTTCCGGTAATCGTTCAATATGGTCGATTGGATGCCAGGCAAAATAACCTTGCTTATTATACAACGATGGGTTACGGATTCAGCTGAGAAATTAGTCTGCTAGTTCGTCTCAAATAGCAAATACATTAGAAAGATAAAATTAATATCAACGGAGGTATTATTTATGTACAGTAAAGCAAGAATCCCGGAATGGGAATATAAAGAAAGAATTGAAAGGTTATCAAAAATCATTGGTGAGAAAGGTCTTGACGTACTTATTGTCAATTCTAATGAAGCCGATTTTGCGAATGTAAGATACCTTTCCGGTTTTTGGCCGCTTTTTGAACGCGCAGGGG
>JAUVBC010000217.1 GCA_030591405.1 Candidatus Zixiibacteriota bacterium | reverse complement strand
GACTTTGACTGTTCCGGAAAATTATACCATTGATGTCGGCGTTGATATCATCTGACATGTTATCGAGGGATTTTTCACCGGTGTTGAAAAAACTCCGATACAGGATCGGTTCGCGCTCTCGATTGTCAAAACAGTTATGGAGAATTTGCCAAAAGTAATAAAGAACCCAACAGACATCGATGCCCGCTCGCAACTTTCATGGGCGTCCCCGGTGGCACTATCGGGACTTATCAATCTTGGCCGCGCTGGCTCATCCCCGCTCCACGCGATGGAACATGCTCTCTCCGGCTATTATGATATCTCGCACGGTCGTGGTCTGGCTATCCTGCTACCCCGTTTGATGGAGTACAGTTATTCATCACGGCCTGAAAAATATGCGATGATGGCCAAAGAACTTTTTGACGCCGATAAAAATTCAATGGATGAAAATCAAATGGCGAAATTTTCGGTCGATGGTATGATAGCGTTTTTGAAATCAATAAAATGCTATTTGAAGTTATCCGATGTCGGTATCACCGACGATTCCAAATTCGAAGCGATGGCCGATGATACGCTTAAAATATATTCAGAGGATGGCAAATCTCTTTACAATCCCAAGATTTTGTACAAAGAGGATATTATAAAGATATATCAGATGTGTATGTAGTCGGGAGATTAAATATTATTTAACGAATTTGCAAAATGCCGTTGGGATCAAATTTCTCTTTGATTTTTATTGAATATAACGCCGAATTGTTGTCGCCCGGATTATTGTAAGTCGCTACAAATTTATCATGCTTTATCGAATGCATTTTGATATGCTCATATTCGGGAAGTTCCGAGATCGGCATCACCCGAAAAGTGGCTGAAATAATCATTCCCAGAATTCCCCATGATGGCGAATATATTCTGACAATATCCAGACCTGACACCGATTTAAAACAGACCGAACCGGGGCTTATAATTTTACCCTGCGGATCAAAAATTTCGGCAGCAATAAAATATTTGCTAAGCGGTAAATTGACACCGTAATAATCAGCGCTCAAACCGACCGCCAACGCTCCGCCAACCGAGCCGACATACGGCAGATTAGCATGCGGAAGAAAGAAGTCATCTTTTTTCAGAGCGGAATTAAGCTCATTTAATGGGTATCCGGCGCCAACTACAACATAATAGTCACCCGGCTTTGTCTCAATCAACCGGTTCAGCCGATCAGATTTCACAACCAGTGTATTTTCAAACTGTTTACCATCTGGTTCAATAATATTCCCAAATCCGTTAATATAAAGTTTCTGACCGGAGTCGTTGGCCCTTTGGAACAATAAACCGGCCTCGGCGGCTGATTCAGGGTGGAAAGTCGGAATAGATTTTTGATAAGTAAGCCTGTCTTCCGGAAATTCACTCCGAATAATATCCAAAAATTTGGTTATATCGCTCATAATAATAAGTTTATCTAAAATATTAAGTTATGTCAACAATTAGACCAACAATAAATATCTACTAAAATTGTCATTAAATCTGAACAATCTTGGGTAATTTTCGTTTATATTATTCAATGGCAATTAAACAATTCATATAACCAAAAAGGAAAAGAAAATGTATTCCAAAACCCGCAGCTTTAACTCAACGCTAATTATCGCTATTTTGGGACTGGCCATATTGACCAGCCAAGTTGTATTAGCAAAACCAAACACCCTTGTCCGTGACTCAATCCCGGACAAATACAAATGGGACCTGAACGATATCTATCCTGATTGGGAGACTTGGGAAGCCGGACTTGCCGAGCTTGAAATACTTATGGACGAATACGCCGCCCTAAAAGGAACCATATCCCAGGGTCCGCAACAACTTTTGCATTCCTTCAAATTAAGCGACGAATTAAATATTTTGTCATATAAAGTATATCGTTATCCGTCTCTTTCCAGTGTCACCGATACCCGGGATAACGAGATGTCTGCAAAAGTTCAACAGGTATCTATTTTATTTTCAAAATTTGGCGTTGTCACATCGTGGTTCACACCGGAATTGTTGTCTATTCCGTGGGAAACAATGGAATCATGGCTGAAAGATACCAAAGAATTAACTCCTTATCGATATAACATAGAAAATACATATCGTCAGCAGAAGCATGTTCTCGACGCTGAAAAAGAACAGCTTCTTTCTTATTTTAGCCAATTTCGTGGAACCCCGAGTTCTATCTATTCGCAATTGTCCACATCAGATATCATATTTCCAGAGGTCACTCTTTCGGACGGCGAAACAGTAACGATGACCTCAGGACAATATTATAACACTCTTTCCACTAATCGTAATCAGGACGACAGAGCACTTGCCTTTGAAAAATATTATGGGACCTATCATGCCAATGCCAATACCTATGCCGCTATTTACAATGGCGTTCTGCAGCGCGATTGGGCATCGGCTCAAGCCCGTAAATATGGTTCGACTCTGGAAGCTGCCCTGGAAGGTGACAACGTTCCTCTCGAGGTTTATGAAAACCTCGTAAAAATGGTTAAGGCGGGAGCCGAACCGACTCAAAGGTATTATGCTCTTCGTAAAAAGCTCCTTGGTTTGGAAAGCTACCATGGCTATGACGGCAGTATCCCGATTGTTAATATAAGCAAAACTTATGACTATGATGAAATCACCGGATGGATTGTTGAATCGGTAAAACCGCTTGGAAAAGAGTATCACAATAAAATCAAACAGTTATTTGATAATCGCTGGATTGATGTCTATGAAAATGAAGGAAAACGGAGTGGTGCTTTTTCGGCCAGCGTTTATGGTGTCCATCCTTACATGCTTATGAACTTTAATGAAACTCTTGATAATGTCTTTACGATGGCCCACGAAGCCGGTCATGCGATGCATTCGATGCTGTCGAATAAAAACCAGCCGTTTGCCACTTCGAGTTATACTATTTTTGTCGCAGAGGTTGCCTCAACACTTAATGAAGCTCTATTTTTGGACTACATGCTGAAAAGGACCAAAGAGCCGATTGAACGTGCCGCTTTGCTTCAGCAGGCAATTGAAAATATTATAAACACTTTCTACGGCCAAACGATGTTTGCCGAGTTTGAATGGGAAGCCCACAAAATGGCCGAACAGGGCCAACCGATTACGGCCAAAAATCTCAGCGACCTGTACGAAGGTATCTGGAAAGATTACCACGGTGAATCTGTTACTTTTGACAGTCTGTACCGTTCAACCTGGACCAGAATCGGTCATTTTATGCGATCACCCTATTATGTTTACAAATATGCCACCTGCTTTGCTTCGTCAGGTCAGATTTTTAATGAAATTACATCAAAAGATAAAAAGACCCGTGAAGCTGCTCTTGAAAAATATCTAACCCTCCTTAAATCAGGTGGCAACGATTATCCGATGGAACAGCTAAAAAAGGCCGGCGTTGATTTGACCAAACCGGAAACTTTCCAGGCTGTCATAGATCGGCTTGACCAACTGGTTACTAAACTGGAAGAAGAAGTTGCCAAACTATAAAATATATTATTGAAATATTTTGAAAGGTAAGGTAGGATGAAACCTGCATATCAACTACTCGCCATTATAACAGTTGTACTATTATTTGTACTGACATCAGTTACTACATTTGTGTCGGCCAAGCCGAATACGCTTGTGCGCGATGAGATCCCGGACGAATACAAATGGGATTTCACCGATATTTATCCCGACTGGGAAACATGGTCAGCAGAGATGGCCACGATGGAAAAAATGATGGATGAGTACGCCGCTTTGCAGGGAACGCTCAGCAAGGGACCGGAATCTCTTTTGAAAGCCTATCTGTTGGGTGATGAGCTTGGCAAAATTCTGGATAAAGTCTGGAGCTACGCTTCACTGCAAAGTGATACCGATACCCGCGACAATGATCTGGCGGCGAAATATCAGCAGATCAGAATCGTTTATTCAAAATTCAATATTGCTACCTCCTGGTTTGGCCCGGAGATGCTGAAAATCCCCTGGGAAACGATGAAATCATGGCTGGATGAGAATGAAAAACTTGCACCATACCGTTTTGGAATAGAAAAACTTTATCGGACACAGGCTCATGTTCTTGGTGAGGAAGAAGAACAGCTTCTGTCATATTTTGGCCCATTTAATGGAACACCGAGATCAATCTATCAGGCAATATCGACTGCCGATATTGAATATAAAGATGTTGTTTTGTCGACCGGTGATACGGTTAAGGCAACCGAGACTCAAACTTTTGCCACACTTAGAACCAGTCATGTTCAGGAAGATCGGGCAAAAATATTTGAGGCGCTTTATGATGTCTTTAACGGCAATATAAATACCTATGCCGCCATTTATAACGGAGTCCTTCAGAGAGACTGGGCACGCGCGCAGGCCAGGAATTATGGTTCCTGTCTTGAGGCGACCCTTGACGGCAGCAATATCCCACTTGCAGTGTATGAATCTCTTTTGGCTTCGGTTAAAGCCGGTACCGAACCAATCAAAAGATATATGAAACTGCGTAAGGAAGTATTGGGGCTTGACAGTTATCATCTGTATGATGGTTTCGCACCACTGGTCGATTATGAGCAGGCATATGATTATAATGATATAACCAAACTGATCACCGAAT
>JAUVBC010000159.1 GCA_030591405.1 Candidatus Zixiibacteriota bacterium | reverse complement strand
TTTGTCGTAAATTTGTATCCTACCCATTGGGTGGGTATTTTAAGAATATACCTGATAATTTCACTATGGCAAAACAATTTTCCTACCAAGACACACTTGATTTTTTCTACACGTCTTAATTATGACGTCAATAACAAAAAAAGGAAATCACATTATTTGACAGAAAAATAAAAATGACGAAACGAACCCATTTCGTTGGAGTAGTATGGAAGAGTTTAGCTTACGAGGAATTAGTGATAATATAGACTGGGTGGCCCGCGTCTTTAGACATGAGTTTCCCCAAAGAAATAACAACCTAAATCTCTACTCCCCAAAGGTGTTTTTTTCATTAATATCATTTATAAATGAACCAGTTCGCTTAATCGGAGGACAACAGTTAATTGATCCATCATGATAGAGATACCTGTTCATCATAACAATATCTGCCAAATTAATATATCCATCACAATTGACATCACTGCTATAAGGTGATACCGGATCGGGACCATCATCAAAATAATATTCAATAAGCATGAGTATATCCAATGCAGTCACCTCATAATCATTATTTACATCGCCGCATATAGAACCAAAGTCACCGCCATTGAAGATTGAGATGTTATCCGAAAAAGCGTTGGCAACGGCAAGGTCTAAAATAGCGTCGTTATTCAAATCAGCAGCAACTATCCACATCGGTGCGTTTCCACCGGCATACCTTACTTGATCAAAAAAAGTCCCGTCACCATAGTTCCGCAGGATCGAGATATCATCGCTGTTAAGATTGGCCACGGCCAAATCAAAATCACCATCACCATCAAGATCTGCAGAGCATAACGAATATGGGTCAATGCCAGCGCTATATTGCTGATTAGAGCCAAAAGTGGCATCGCCGTTATTAAAAACTATCGAAACATTATCGCCGCCCCGGTTGGCTGTGGCAATATCCAGATCACCATCACCATCAAAATCCGATGCCACAGTGGAAAAAGGTTGAGCATTTAAAAAATAGTCGCCCTGATGGACAAAAGTTCCATCACCATTATTCTTCAATATTGTCAGATTAAAATCATAGTAATTTCCGACAACAATCTCAAGATCACCATCATTGTCAAGATCAGCAGCTTCTATCGAAACCGCCCCACTCCCCGCTGGATAGGAAACAAAATCGGCAAAAGAGCCATCTCCATTGTTTAAAAGAACCGATACCGTTTCCACTAGTTTTGTCCCGGCAATCAAATCAAAATACCCGTCGCCATTTAAATCTGCGGCAAGAATCGGATGTGGAATATTATCGACCACATTAACCGAAGATAAAACAAATGTTCCGTCGCCATTATTCATAAAAACCGTAATTGTGTTATCAGCATAATTTGCGGCCGCCAAATCAATATCACCGTCGTGATCAAAATCTGCTGCCGTTATCGCCCAGGGTCCATTTCCAGCTGCATATACTACCTGAGGGGCAAAACTACCATTGCCATTATTAAAAAACACAGAAAGATTATCGGAATCCTGATTTGCAGTCGCAAGATCGAGGTGGCCATCATTGTCAAAATCTGCGGCAACTATTGACTGCGATTTATTTCCCGCCGCATAGAGTGTATGAGAACCAAAATTCGCCGATCCCGCGCCAGATAGAGTCGTAAAACTCCAGACATACCCATTGACCATAGCCGGAGATCCACCAATCTCAAGAAGGTCAGAACTAATTGTTATTGCAACCAACTCCCCTACTTCAAAATCATCAGTCGGATCAAATGTTACAGTTTTGGTCAAATTATTATAACTGATTGCTCCCTGATGGTTCCCGGTTAAATTGGCGCTCACAAAGATATTTGTCCCATCAATTGTAGATTCCATCAACTCGCCATCAAAGGTCATTGTGATATTGGTCATCAGATCAGCATCAATGGTGTTTTGAGTTGGCGAAGTAGAAATAATATTGGCGCCATTAACACCAATGGTAAAAGCCATATTGAATAAAAATACAACCGAGAAAATCATTAGCAATGATGAGGTTTTATTACGCATATTCTCCTCCGAGTGAAAAAAGCTTCTTTTACTGATTGTTTCTGTATGCTCCAATAATCTCCCAAACAAGGAAACATTTAAATCAATATAAGCAAAAAACCCAGGTAAAGCAAGGTTTTTCTGGCACATCCTGCCGGGTGACCCATAGTTTACTATTGGTATTCTGAATATTTGTATATTTCATTAGATAGGTTACAAAATGGGTTCTTACTGTACGCAGCATATGTCCACATCTGCCTGGGCGTTTATTTCTGCAATTTCACCACCAAATCACCCTTAATTCATTGTCGTACCCATTCTTACATGGATGATTATAGAAGACAAATAATTGGCAACAAAACGAACCCATTTTACACTTTTGGGACAAAAATATAACCGCATGAATATCAACCAAATGGCAAAAAGACCATCAATTAATTGTTCGAAAAGTGCGTTTTGACAAAACGAAGCCATTTTCGCTGTATTATAATGGAGGTGTATGAGTTACAAGGAATTATTGTTTTGGGGCAGACGAGGCGTCTGCCGCCCACTTATATGCTAACAAAAAGGGAGAAGAAATTTACAGTTTATATTGAAATAGAGCGAAAAACTAAAAAACGGGAAAACGCCTGTCCTTCGAAGGAGGAAACCCATTTCGTTGTACAAGCATGAAACAGTTTAACTTACAAGGATTTTTTAAATAATGTAAAATACGGGGTGCCCCACAGCTTGCTGTGGGTTAATTGGTTTGTGCAAAAATACCGACATTGAGATTGCCGCGCTTCGCTCGCAATTACCTTAAGATGTCTTTAATTCTTTCTGAAGTTCTTCGAGGATCTTTTTCTGCTTAGCACTGACTTTTTTCGGTACAACAATATTAATCTCAACATACTGGTCACCCTTTGTACCATTGAGTGCCAGACCCATTCCTTTTAGTCGAAGACTTGTACCATGCTCGGTTCCAGCCGGAATAGTAAGATTGATTGTTTTGGTCAGCGTCTTCACCGGAACCTTGCACCCCAATACCGCCTGCGGATACGACAGCTCGACAAAGGTATAGATATTTTGTCCCTTACGCTCAAATTGCTGATGTTTTTTAACAGTCACGGTAACTAATAAATCTCCATTTTGTCCGCCGTTACGGCCGGGGTTACCGAGCCCACGCAGACGGATTTTGGCGCCATCCTCGACAGCGGCCGGAATTTTGACCGCTACTTTCTTTTTGACTTTGGTCGATCCGGTCCCGTTACATACCCGGCAGGTCTGACCCGGCGTAACTCCCCGCCCAAGACATCGCGGACATGGACGCGAAACAGAAAAAGCACCCTGCGCTGTACTTATCGTACCTCGCCCCCCACACTGCGGACAGGTCTGCTGACTGCTTCCCGGTTCGGCCCCGGTCCCCGAACAAACTTTGCACGTTTCCGGTTTATTTAAAGCAATTGTTTTTTTGATACCGCTGATCGACTCTTCAAAACTGACTTCCAATTTCAAAGCCAGATCATTGCCGCGGGTCGCAGCCGGTTGTTGGCGCCGACCTCTACCCGGTCTTGCCTGTCCGCCCATACCGCCTGGTCCACCATGACTGCCGAAAATCGAACTGAAAATATCAGCAAACGAACCAAACCCGCCAAGATCTTCGGCACGAAACGAACCATTACCCATATTCGAAAAATCAAACCCACCGGCACCGCCGCCAAATCCACTCTGTCCTCCGCCTCCGGCAAATGAACCGCCGTACTTGCGCATCATATCATATTGTTGACGCTTTTTTTCATCATTGAGAACATCATACGCCTCAGAAATATCTTTGAATTTCGATTCGGCTGTTTTATCTCCCTGATTTCGATCGGGGTGATATTTTTTGGCCAGAGTACGAAACGATTTTTTGATTTCATCTTTTGAGGCGTTTTCGGCGACACCAAGTATATTATAATAATCTTTCGACATTTAGTCCTGTTTCATTTTTTTCATTCTGTACATAGTTTCAGCCTTTACAGGCTAATACTATTAATACAAAATGTCAATAAAAGAGGGGGCGAAGGCAACGAGCGATTCGCTCCCCCTGCTTTTATTTCTCCTCGTTGACGACTTCATACTCAGCGTCAACTGCGCTTCCGTCACTACTGCCACCATTTTCTCCGGGAGGTGGTCCGCCCTGATTTCCCTGATTTTCGCAGGGTGAGGCTCCTGCTGCTGAACTCTGCTGATACATCTTTGTAGAGGCTGTCTGCCAGAGCTGATTAAGCGATTCCATCGATGATTCTATCTCAGATGTATCTTCCGATTTTAGCGCCTCTTTGACTCGCTCAATTCCGGCTTTGATTTTAGCCTTATCGTCGGTTTCAAGTTTGTCACCAAACTCTTTCAGATTTTTCTCAGCTTGAAATACTGACGCATCGGCGTTGTTTCTGATATCTATCTTTTTCCGTTTCTCTTTATCTTCAGCTTCATTTGCCTTGGCATCATTGACCATTTTGTCGATATCTGTTTCGGTTAACCCCGAGGATGCTTCAATCTTAACATTCTGGGATTTACCGGTTGCCATATCTTTGGCGGTGACATTTAAAATACCATCAGCATTGATATCAAAAGAAACCTCAATCTGCGGAATTCCTCGTGGTGCCGGCGGGACACCGTCGAGTATAAATTTCCCGATTGTTTTGTTATCGATCGCCATCTCACGCTCACCCTGAAGGACATGAATATCAACCGCAGTTTGACTATCAGCCGCTGTCGAAAACACCTGTGCCTTTTTGGTTGGGATCGTGGTATTGCGTTCAATCAATTTTGTTGTCACGCCGCCCAGCGTCTCAATCCCAAGAGATAGTGGGGTAACATCAAGAAGCAAAACATCTTTGACATCGCCAGTCATAACTCCACCCTGAATCGCCGCGCCAAGGGCAATAACTTCATCGGGATTGACATTCCGGTTAGGCTCTTTACCAAAAAGTTTTTTGACAGTTTCTAAAACTTTTGGCATACGGGTCATACCACCAACCATAACAACATCATTAATGTCGGCAAACGAAATTTTGGCATCGCTGACCGCATTACGGCACGGTGCAATTGTCCGTTCCAGAAGATCATCAACCAACTGCTCTAATTTCGCACGTGACAAAGTTATGTTAAGATGTTTAGGACCGTTGCTGTCGGCGGTGATAAACGGAAGATTGATATTGGTCTCCATCGTTGATGACAACTCGATCTTGGCTCTTTCGGCTGCTTCCTTTAACCGTTGTAGTGCTATCGGGTCTTTTGATAAATCAATACCGTCTGATTTTTTGAACTCATCGGCCAGCCAGTCGATTAATCTTTTGTCAAAATCATCACCACCGAGATGGGTGTCGCCATTGGTCGAAAGAACCTCAAAAACGCCATCAGACAGCTCCAGAATCGAAACGTCAAAGGTTCCACCACCCAGATCATAAACCGCTATTTTGCCAGTTTTTTTCTTATCCAGGCCATAAGCCAAAGCGGCGGCAGTCGGTTCATTAATAATCCGTTTGACATTTAAACCAGCAATTTTACCCGCATCTTTAGTAGCTTGCCGTTGACTATCGTTAAAATAAGCAGGAACCGTAATTACCGCATCGGTGATCTTTGTGCCAAGATAATCTTCGGCCGTTTTTTTCATCTTAGCCAGAATCATCGCCGATATCTCCGGAGGCGTGTAATTCTTGCCGTTTATGGTGACATCGGCGCCACCATTTTTCCC
>JAUVBC010000208.1 GCA_030591405.1 Candidatus Zixiibacteriota bacterium | reverse complement strand
CGGGCCAGCGCCCGACCCGTTGGATGCGGCTGATGTTGATGGAATACCACCGGTAAATATTCTGGACATTGTTTATCTTATCAATTATAAGTATAAGAGCGGCCCAGAGCCGGCCTGTCCGTAGGTATTAGTTATTTATAAGACCAACTTAAGGCGGAAGATACTCTTCCGCCTTTTAAATATACTAACATCAATCTAAATTCTATTTTTCCTAATTTGATAATTTTTCAATTTTTCTTTAATTTCTTTTCATTTTTCTTCGTTTTATGGAATAATTTCGTAATATATGCATGATGTTTAGCGAGCCAAGACCACAAGTAGCAATAGTTGACTGCCCGGGCTATGAGACCAGCCTGGTCTCTCAGAAAGTCAAAGAATCACTCGATCTTATCGGTGGGTTGGAGCAGTTTATCAAACCGGGGATGAATGTCCTTTTAAAACCAAATTTCCTCTCAGCCAAAGAACCGGAACGAGCAATTACGACTCATCCCGAAGTGGCCGCCGCAATCGCCCGTGAGGTGCGGAAACTTGGTGCCGAAGTAACTATCGGCGATTCGCCCGGCGGGGCCAAACGTGGTGTCAAGCGGGTCTGGCAAAATACCGGGTTTTGGGATATGTGTCAGCGCGAAAGTATCGAACTAATCAGTTTTGAAGCGTCGGGGGTAGTGAAATTTGAAACCAACGGCCGGACCTATTATCTGGCCAAACCGGCGATTGATGCTGATTTTGTTATCAATCTTCCCAAATTAAAAACGCATGTTCTGACCTTGATGACCGGTGCGGTTAAAAATATGTTTGGACTGATTCCCGGGTTCCGTAAAGCGAATTATCATAAGCAATTCCCCAAACCAAAAGATTTTGCACAGGTGATAGTCGATATTTTGTCGCTCTGTCCGCCCGGATTAACAATAATGGATGCGATTTCATCGATGGAAGGTGAGGGGCCGTCATCGGGACAACCATATTGGACCAATCTGATTATCTCATCTACCGATCCGGTAGCGGTCGATGCTATCGCCTCGGAGATCATCGGTCTGAAATCTGATCGGGTTCCGATTACCAAAGCGGCCGCCGAGGCGGGATTAGGAATCGGTTGGCCTGAAGCTATCGATGTTGTCGGCAAAAGTCTGGAATCGGCCAAAGTTACTGATTTTAAATTGACCTCAAACCGAATGATGGAGCTTATTCCGAAGGTTCTTGTTAAGATTCTTAATCCGTTGATCTGGGTTCGCCCGGATATCGATAAGGCTCTTTGTACAAGCTGTAATACCTGCGTAACTTCTTGTCCCGTTGGCGCAATGACTAGTGAAAATGGGACGCCGCCTATGATAGATTACAATCTTTGTATCAACTGCTGGTGTTGTCATGAGCTCTGTCCAGAAAATTCTGTTTTTATCAGGAAATCATGGTTGGCGCAAAAATTTATCCGCTAAACAGGTTAGCGCAAATCCTGCGCCAGAAAAAATTTCTCTTGACAAACTCGTTGATATTTAATAGGTTGAGTATAAGCAGAAATTGCGATGTCTTTAGAGGGTAGAAATAAGACTGAATATTATTTAAAGATGAAATTTTTAGTTGGGCATAAAGATCAAATAGTGCCCATATTGTTAACATAAGGAGGCTGAATTATGAAGATGGCCAAGATTTTTGCGATAATGTTCGCGCTCGTCCTGGCTGTTTTTTGCTTGAACGGACCATTTGTTTTCGGAGGAGACGCGCATCCCTGGGATGAAGAAGGCGGCGGCGGCGGTGGCGGTGACCTTGGTGGTGAGCTACCCGATGATCCTGATCCAGACCCAACTGATCCGAATACAATAGGAATTGGTGATGTTACTGTAACTGATGGAAGCGATATTCTTACTTTCTTGAAATTTACTTTGATTGCTTCAACAGTTTTGTAGCGTTTTTGTTTTTGCCGTTGTTACTTGATTAGGTGAAAATCGAGAAAAAGCAAAAAAATAGTTAACACAAGCTGACCCGAGAGGGTTTAAAAATAAGAAAGATTTTATGAGCCTAACCTCACGTCAAAAAATAGGTTTTGATCGCAGGCTTTTGGAAATCGAAGAGTTGTTCCGCCAAAGGAAGCCAGAACTTGCAGGAGAGGCACTAAAAGCCGTTCGGGAATCTGATTTTTGTCCCAAGGGGTTTGAATTGGGTCTTTATAACCTGCTTGAGGCAAGGGATCACTTTAATTCCGGGAACTATTCAGAATCAATAAAGCTGTGCGAAAAGGCCAATAGTTTATTGGCCTCCTCAGCGTTTCATGGCCGCGTGGGTCGGGTTCAATGGTTATTTTATAAAAATTATTCTGCTCTTGGTGATTTGGACCGCGCAGAAGTATGTATTCGTGATGCTTATGCGTTTTTCCGGCGGATTGATGATCAGGAAGGTAAAATTGACGCCCTGAATGGGTTGGGTAAGTTAGCTTTTATAAAAAATGATTTTAATAAAGCTGCCCAATATGTCAATGATTCAATTGAATTATCAAAGGGCGATAATATTCGTATGGCACGTCTGATTGGTAATTTGGGCCGTATCGAAATTCATACCGGTGATTGGAAATCGGCGGAACATAATCTGAAGACTTCTCTTAAATTGGCTCATGAACTTAAGCAGCCAGCAACGGCGATAAGAAATCATTTGTCGCTGGGGTATCTTAATTTAAGGCAAAGACAATTTATTCTTGCTGCCCGAGAATTGAAATCAGCCTCGATGATGATCGAAAAGAATAATCTCTGTTGGGATAATATTATTCTTCAGGAGTATGAAGGTGAACTTGCTTTTGAAATGGGTGATATTGTTGGCGCGAGAAAAATTCTGATCAAAGCTTATGAACAAAGCCATGAACTTGCCGGCGAATCAAATCTAATGACTCAGATTGCCAGAAGGCTGGCTCTGGTGGAGCAGTCTCTTGAAAATCTTGATGATGCCCTGCGGATTGCACAAAAGGCACTTGACTTATCAATGAAAATAGAAGAGAGAACCGAAATTGGTCTCTGTCGATTAGTAATCGCCGAGGTCTTTGCATCGCGGAAGAATTATGATTCGGCTATTGATTATTGTCAGGAAGGTCTGGAGATTATTCGTGAGGTTGGCGATAAATATGATTTGGCCCGGTCATTATTAATTGTAGCCAGGATATATGCTGAATCGGGTGAGAAGAATAGTAATACGATTATTAAACTTTATGACGAGGCTTTTAGACTTTTTAATTCCCTGAAGCTTTTTTATTGGTCTGCTGAATGCCGTTTTAAGCAGGGAATTTTCTGTTGTGAGCACGCCAATATTTCTCGGGGATTTAAAAATCTGTATGAAGCCGAAAAGATTTTTGAGAAAATATCTGAGCGGGCCCGAATTCGTTCGATCCAGCTATATATGCAGGAATTATCGAAACTGGCGGTGAATGTATCGTTGAGCTCTGAAAATGAATATAAGATTTTTGGTAATTATTTTAGCGATCGCGAATATGGCGATATCAAAGCGGGTCAAATCGAGGAGATATTAAATATCCTGGCCGCACGGACAAAGGCCGAACGGGTTGTTATTTATAGTATCGGTCAGAATGAAAGCGAGATTCTTTCTCATACCACGCTATCTCGTCATCAAAAGAAAAAATTTGCACAACAGTTTGAGGAGCTATTAGGTGAAGAGATTGCCAGTGATAAGCCGACCCTGATATTTGACACCCGGCGCGACCCATTTATAAATGACCTGCTTCAGGCTGACAAAGGTAAGGTTGTTTCCAGTATTCTGGTTACTCCGCTACGGCTTCAAAATGAGGTAACCGGTTATCTGTATCTTGATAGAATGTCGTCGAATGGTACAGTAAAGCCGTTTGGACAGAATGAATTGAATTTTGTGGTTGGGTTTGCCGATCTGATATCATTTAAGCTGGCCGAATATGATAAAAATGTCCTTGAGGAAGATAACAAAAGGCTCAAGGCCCAGCTTCTTGAAAAGACCACTTTCCCGAATATTATCACTCAAAACAAACCGTTGCTTGAGATGCTATCGCGGGTGCAGCAGGTGGTCGATTCAGATATTTCGTTATCAATTGAAGGCGAGACCGGTTCCGGAAAAGATTTATTATCCAAGACTATTCATTACAGCTCCAATCGCCGGGAAAAACGATTTATATCAGTTAACTGTGCGGCATTGCCAGAATCGCTTCTTGAATCGGAACTGTTTGGATACAAGAAAGGTGCCTTCACTGGGGCTGATCGGGATAAAATCGGTCTGTTTGAAGAAGCCGATAATGGTACTTTTTTCCTTGATGAAATAGCCGATATGCCTTTGACGATTCAAGCCAAGGTGCTTCGGATTCTTGAAGAAAAAGAAATCGTCCGTTTGGGTGAGACGACACCTCGTCAGGTCAATGTTAGAATTATCTCGGCAACCAATAAAGATTTAAAAGTTGAAATGGAAGCGCGGCGTTTTCGTCAGGATCTGTATTATCGTTTAACGGCGCTTTGTTTCAGAATTCCGCCGCTACGTGAACGACGAGAAGATATCTTATTACTTATCAGGCATTTTGCAGGGGATAAGGTTAAATTTACTCCTGATACGATAAAAATGATGGTTGCTTTTGATTGGCCGGGAAATGTTCGTGAACTGGAAAATGAAGTCAAAAAGCTGGTTTTATTATCCGGCGATTCCGGTGTGATTGATTCATCGCTTCTTTCGAGCAAGATCATAAAAGCTTCTGGCAAGGGTGAGGGACAAGAGCTTGAAATAAATACCGATCTTGATTTCACCGACAAATTTTCGCTAGAGGATTATCTCGCCGAGTCTGACAAGAGATGTATTATCAAAGCG
>JAUVBC010000069.1 GCA_030591405.1 Candidatus Zixiibacteriota bacterium | reverse complement strand
TACCCAAAGCAACGGTAATCGAGCACCTCCAATCCGCGCATCACCAGGGTATTCACGCAGGGCAATATGCTCTGATCTATATACCACTGCATACGCTCATGTAGACCGGAAAAATCAAGGTCATTGGATACAACGTCTATTTCTGATTGAACCTTGGGCATTAATCGGCCGCCTCTTCCAGTTTTATTGAAACACTGTTAATACAGTATCGCAGCCCTGTCGGTTGGGGCCCATCTTCGAAAACGTGGCCCAGAAAAGGCGAGGCCACCATCAGCATTATCGCCAAAAATAGATTTACCGCCGAATAAAAACTCATGCCCCAGTACTTATACTGCCGACCATATTTAAGAATTAATAACCCAAAAATACCGCTGAGAAGATACCAGAGCAGATAGGTACCTTCCTGCCCGGCCCAGAAGGCGGAGAAAACATAATAAAGCGGAAGATCAGATGATGAATAACTGAAGACATAATCAATACTGAAATCATGCGTCAGGAAAAGATAAAACAGCCAAATCGTGGCCAATGATGCAAACACGATAAGCATTTTATAGGCTCTGACGCCAAGCTCATAAAATCCTTTTCTGCCAAAAGCAGACATAAAAAAAGCGGCACCCGACAAAAGAGTCATCGCCAGCGCCAGAATAACAGCTAACTCACCCGGTTGACCTGAGGTCATATAATACTCCTGATTTTATTCATCCAAACCCTGATATTTCGACGGACATTTCACCAATAATTGCTCAGCCACAAAACCATCCGCCCCCGGTTTCCCGCGAACCAAAACAGATGTCGCCTGATCAAAATTACCCGGTATGACACCGTCATAAATAATTACCATACGATCCGGATTGGCCGGATCGAGCGCTTCCAGATCAAAGATGGTAAAAACCAACTCCGAATTTTCAGCGTCATAATTAACATTATCGAAATCTATGCCGCCGACGACCTGAACGGTCCGGGTCGCCTGACGCGCCTCGGCAAAAGAAACATATTTAACCGTTGTTTCCAAAAAGGCGGAAAAACCCCAACCGGAAAAAACTAAAATAATTATTGTACCTATGATATATTTAGCTTTCATTTTTTTCTTCCAGTTTTTTCACTTTGCGATCAAGCGAAAAAAGATAAAAAAACAGTCCGACCCAAATAATCAGGGTCACAACCAAAACAATATAATTTGAATCCATTATTTACTCTCCAGCATTTTTTTAGCAGTTAATCTGGCAACTCTGATTGAAAGATTATATATCCAGAAAAACAAAGCGGTAAACATTATCAGCGATGAGAAAAATACTATTCTGACAGTTGGCCCCATCGTGATCTGACCGCTTTTATCAATGATGGAATCACTCGGATGTTGCGAAAAGACGCTATATATACGAGGTAAAACAAAAATCAGAAAAAGAGCGGCGACAGCAAAAATAATAGAAATCACTGCCGAAAGATTGGCGCGGGTATCGGGATCAGCTATAGCCGACCGTAATGCAAAGTAGCCGCCATATATAAGAAGCAGGATAAACACTGAGACTTCACGGATCTCCGACCAGTTCCAAAATTCGCCCCAGGTCATTTTGGCAAAGATCGATCCGGTCACCATCGCGACGATAGCAAACATCACGCCCAGCTTATTGGCAGTCAGTGCCTTGGTATCATACTCCATATTTCTTGTCTTTAAAAAACGAATAGAATAAATCATCGATAAAACAAACGCCAGTGATGCAACCCAAGCCTGTGGAACATGAAAATAGAAAATACGATAGACGTCGGCCGGCCCTAAAGAGTTGGCCGCCCTCATCGGCGAAGCGGTTAAAAATGCCGCCACAATTACCGCCGACATACCTAAAAATATAATTATCTTCCACCACATATCTTATACTTACCTCGTATTACGTATCAAGCGGCTTTTAGTATAACAAAAAATTTAATAAATCCAAACCAATTCTGTCGCATTTTATAACCTCCAGACGAAATCAAACAGCATCGACGACAGCGTGATCATTATCACATCATAGGCAACCAGTAGTTGCAGAGGTGCCGAGGCATCGGCAAACGTCCCGCCTGTAAAGGATACGGTGGTTATCTCAATCACCGCCACCAGAAGCGGCAATAATACCGGAAAAGAAAGCACCGTAAAAAGGGCACCCTGGACAGAAGCTTTTGATACAATTGCGGCAATAATCGTTGTTGCCCCCGAAAGACCGATTAATCCCATCAAAACCGCGCCGATAAACAAAACCCAGTCGGTTGGAACAACTTTGAGAAAAACAATAAAAAGCGGCACCACCAAAATTGATAAAGTCAACAGCAGCAGGAAGTTAAAAAGCATTTTACCGAAAAAGACAATCGAGCCTTCGCATGAAAGGCGTAAAATCATTGCCGTCCCGGTTTCTTCCTCTTTTATGAATGCCTGAGCCAATCCGGACATCGATGCAAAAAACAGAATCACCCAAAAAAGCGCCGATAGAATTTCTTTTGAAGGTGATAAAAGACCGATCGAAAAAGAGATAACAGTCAATGTTACCAATGCAAACATCACAATCGCATTGATTGCATATCGGGTGCGAAACTCGGAAACAATATCTTTCCGGGTTACCGCCAGAGTTTTACTCACCCAGCTTATAGATCGAGTCGGCAAGCGAATACTCCTCTTTTTCGTTAGTGGCAATAATAATAATCGAGTCAGGGCGATAACTGTTTATAATATCAAAGACTCTTTTTTTGCCCTCATCGTCAAGATTCGAGGTCGGTTCATCAAGGATCAATATCGAGGGATTTTTTATCAATGCCGCAGCATATTTCAAACGCTGCTGCATCCCAGATGAAAAGTCTGAAAAATAATCATTGCCGCGTCCTTCAAGTCCAACCTGAGCCAATATTTTTTCAATATCTTCTTCGGATGGCACCAGTCCATTGACTTTTGAGATAAATTTCAAATTCTCCCGAGCGGTCAGTGACCCATATAACGATAAATATGGACCGACCAATGATAAAAACGGTCGATATCCGTCAAAATCAAGTTTTTGTTTCTCCTTTGAAAAGAGCACCTCTCCCCCGGTCGGAATTGTCAAACCAATAATAATTCGTAACAGGGTCGTTTTGCCGGAACCATTGGGGCCGGCAACAGCCAATGACTGCCCTGATTTCAGGTCAAGGTTGATATTTTCAAAGACTTTCCGCGCTCCAAAATATTTGGAGACATTTTTCAATTCAAGTTCAAACATAGATTTCAAAGAATAGTCATTCCAAAATTTCAAAGCAAGAGAATAAATTTGTTATAGTATACAAATCATTTACGGTAACCAAACCAATTATAAGTAATAAAGCCGAGTGTTTAAAAACACCCGGCTGTATGAAATTTAATTTACTATATGCTTAATAAATTATTGTTTCTTGTACCCTTCCGGGATTTCATATTTACTGTCATCAATCGAATTTTCCTCGATTTTTGTTACTATACTGGTCAGTGAGATTAAATTATGATGACCACCCTCGGGAGCAGCATCGGGCATCGCAATACCCATTTTTTCCATCATTGCTCGCGCTTCTTCATCAATCTCCTTGCCTTCCATAGCCTCACCCATTGGATTGATAGTTCCCTCCACAACCAAAACCGTCTTAAGCGGAATACACTCTAAAGCTTCAAACTCTTTGGCAATTTCACCAAACTGGTCGCCGAATTTTGCAAGCATCGGATTCATACTCATCTGATTTAAAAGGCCTTTTTTGCCTCCAATCACTTCGGACATCTTATCGGAGAAATTTGTAAATTCGCTGCCACCCGGGAGATCTTTAGCAAACCATTGCTCATTGGTAATAAAGATAGAATCTTTGGCATCATTCTTATTCACTCCAACCGAAATTGCCCGGATACCTTTGCAGTCGTAAGACATTATTTTTTCGGTTCCGATATCTTTGGAAATCTTATTTGTCCACTCATATTCACCCATTGGCGCCGCCGATTTTTGTTGCTTTTGGGCCATTTCCATATTTGCCTTTAATTGTTCAAAACTGAATTCGGTATAACTTTTTGCATCAGGGTTGAGGGCCCAGCCAATCCCTTTGTCGAGCCTGACAATTTGAATATTTTTCATTTCTTTGCCGCCAGTCATGGCCGCCATTTTTTCGGACAATTTAGTGGTGCTCTCATCGTATGAACGATCACCCTTGACATATTGAACCTGCGTCATACCAATTTTACCGGCGCCGATCATGTCCATATCGGTTGTGGTCTCGATTATTACATCGGCGACGGAAAATGAAGTCAGACAAAGAAGCATGACACCTGTCAGAACAAGAACTCTTTTCATTTTCATTTCTCCTTTTCTTAGATTAAACTAAATCTATTATAATTTATTTTATTTTTTCCAGGTCGCGGGGCGCAGTGCTATTAGAATCGTGAAGATCTCCAGACGTCCCAGCAACATAAAGATTATCAGAATCCATTTACCCGGAATCGGAATCCAGCCATAATTTTGTGTCGAACCGATGCCGCCTAATCCCGGTCCGATATTGCCCAACGAAGCGGCCACCGTTGCTATCGACGTTACCAGATCAGGTATAAAAAGTGTCATCAAAAGTGAACCGATCACAAACAGCACCATAGACATAATAAAGAAAGCGACAATGTTTACGACCCTTTCCTCACTCATACTGGCACCGCCGATTTTCAAAGGAGCCACCAGATGCGGCCGCATCATTTTCAGCAGTTCCCGCCAGCCAGCCTTAAGTACTACCAGCACTCGGATCATTTTCATTCCGCCGCCAGTCGATCCGGCGCATCCACCCCAGAACATCAGAACCAGCAATCCAAATCGGCAAAAATCGGGCCAGAGATCAAAATCGGCTGTCCCGTACCCGGTGGTCGTAATAATGGCGACCGTTTGAAAAGAAGCATATCGAAATGCACCGTACAGCGTCGATATTTTTTCGCCCTCGTCGGAAACATGTTCGGCAAACTGTTCTTCCGGCAGCGGTTCGTATTGAAAATGATCCCGCGCCTGCTCAACCGGTTTTATTCCGGCAAAATAAAGTATCCCGGTAAAAACAACAATAGTTACAACTATCGCCTTGGCATAAAAAAGAAACTCTCTATTTGTAAATAGGTCTGTAAAATTCCCTCGAATAACCTGATAATGAATCAAAAAATTGACTCCGGCGAGAAACATAAAGATCGTGATTATCCAATCAAAATAATTACTGTTGTACTGACCAATCGAACCGTTCATGGTCGAAAAACCACCGGTCGCCATTGTCCCAAAAGTATGACAGAGGGAGTCAAACCAATTCATTCCTCCCCCCACCAATAAAACCGCTTCGACCAGTGAAAGGAGCGCATAAACGCCCCATAAGATGGCGGCGGTTTCGGCCAGACGAGGTTGGATTTTTTCGGTTGTTGGGCCGGGAACCTCTCCTTTAAACATATGATACCCGGAAACACCCATCGCCGGGAAAATGGCAATTGCCAATGTGATAATTCCCATACCGCCGAGCCAGTGGGTTAAACTGCGCCAGAAAAGAAGTCCTTTGGGAAGTGCCTCTATATTGCTTAAAATACTTGATCCGGTGGTGGTAAAGCCACTGCTTGATTCAAAATAGGCATCGGTAAAGGAAAGAATAATATGGGCCAGAGAATAATCGCTTGAGGTTGACAAAAAATATACAAAAAACGGTATCGCGCCTAAAAACCCAAGCGCCACCCAGGCAACCGAAACAATAGCGAATCCTTCTCTGATACCTTCAAGTTCCGATTTTGAGCGACAGGTCACCGATAGGATCACACCGATCAGAGCTGAAAAAATAATGGCCAATATAAATCCAAGTTTTTCCGGCTCATCAAATATACCCAGAAAATCGGCCGGTGGATTATAATAGATAGCTATCCCCAGAGGAACAATCAGGATTCCGGCCATAATCAGCATTAACCGGCCAGTTACATAAAATACTGTTTTCTTATTCATCTAATAATTATTTGTTTCGAGATCTAAACAGCTTCCGAACCCGGGAAAGGTTTTTCGTATACGTAATAACTATCATCTGATCACCCGGTTCGATAACAGTATTTCCATCAGGAATTATCATCTCGTCATCGCGGATAATAGCGCTGATAATCGATCCTTTCTGGATTTTACTTCTAATATGCTGTAGCGGTTTTCCGGTTATTGGGCTGTCCTCCTCTGCCGTTATCCGCAGGGACTCAATATTAAGGTTACGGATTCTGACCACCTGTCCAATATGGCCACGGTGAATTGCCTCCAAAATTTCGCGAGCTATAGCAAGGCGCGGATAAATAACATGATCAATACCAATCGAATTAAAAAGCCGATCAATCCGAATTTCATTGGAAACCGCAATAACCTCACGGGCTCCCTCAGCCCTGGCCAAAAGTGCCGACATCACATTATACTCAGATACTTTCGCCGCGGCGATAAAGAACTGGGCATTACGAACATAAACTTCTTTTAAAATCGATGATACGGTGCAATCGCCATGAATGATATCAACATTGTTCAAAATATCGGCCGCCTGCCGAGCATGTTCGGCATCGGGATCGACCAGGATAACCTTATCAACTATTTTCTCAAGAGCATCAGCCAGTTGTATGGCGGTCAGACTATCGCCAGAGATAACGATCGTTTTAACATCTTTGCGAGTCTGATTAAATAGCTCAAGATAGGAATCAATCAAGTCTCGCGGAAAAATACCGTAGATTTCATCACCCGGCTCAATCACATAATCACCGTGCGGAATAATTCCCTCACCATTTCTGACCGCGGCAATAAATAGAAAACGTTGATCTTCCAAATCTTTGCTGATTTCAATTAACGTTTTATTGGCAATCGGCATATCTTCGGTAACCTGGTAAGCCCTGATCAGAATATTTCCATGCTGGAAATTGGAGGAATCAGAAGCGCCCGGCGTTTCGACATATTGAATAATGGAATCGACAACAACCTGTTCCGGATCGATAACCAATGTCACACCCATTTTGGCAATATCAATCGAGGAATCATTGCCGCGAAATTCATTGCTTCTGATACGCGCGATTCGTGAGGCAATCCCATATTGCTGAGCAATAGAGCAGACAATAATATTAAGCTCATCAATCGGCGTCACCGCCAAAATCATATCGGCACCTTTGATTCCGGCCGCCTCTAAGACTCGCGGAGAACTGCCGTTGCCGCAAATCAATTTAATGTCACGTCGGTCGCCATCAACGCTACAGACATTGGGATCTTTTTCTACAAGCGAAACATCGTGGTTTTCATACATCAGGTGTTCAGCCAGACTAAAACCAACTACGCCGCCGCCAACAATTACTATTCTCATAATTTATAAAACCTGTTATTATCAATTTAATCGTTCAATTCACCCGCATTTATATCCCGGTAGCAATAAAATGTCAACAAATATTAATCGAATTATAGGAGGCAAATTGATAAAAAACCGTTGATATTTAACGAGTTGGAGGTATATTATTAAATCTTTAGAGAAAACGAAAATATATGAGCTTTAATATCGCAAAATATAAGAAATACATCCTCCCAATTGCTATATATCTATGTTTTATAATAGCTTACACCGGATATTCAGCCATCAATAACAATGATTTCCTCTATCAGCCGGTCTGGGATGTCGGACATTATTTGACAATATCTGAAACCGGATATGAAGTCCAACCGTGTACCGACGCTTCCGGAAAACCGATTGATGGTATCTGCGGTAATGTCGGCTGGTATCCCGCCTGGCCGATTGTAACCGCTCTGGTTCGACCGTTACTGGGGGGATCATCTCAGTTGGCTTTCACCGGATTGGCTTTTCTGTTTTCGCTAATACTATTTCTTTTGCTGTTTGAGCTAATGAATCGATTATATGATAGTAAAACGGCAATACTTGCTCTTCTCGCTTTGGCGGCTAGCCCGGCGGCGTTTTATTTGATTACCGGTTTTCCATATGCGCTGATGTTATCGCTTTTATTTCTGTATCTTCTTTTTCTATACACTCATCACAATTTAAAAAGAGATATCGGACTATTTCTGACCGCGCTCGCAATTTCGCTTTGTTATCCATCCGGTTTGTTATATGCGATCATTCCATTTATCTGGTATCTCAGAACCAAACGAAACAAATCTGATGAGAAAGACAAAAGCAATAATCTATATGGCATAAATTACTGGCTTGGTCTGACAAAATATATTACCCCTTTTATACTTGGGCCGCTTCTATTATGGACCTTCTTTTACTTTAAATTCGATGATTTTTTTCTGCAACTTCATTTTCAGGAGAAATTCGGACGGACCTGGGATTTTCCGCTTACAGTTATTTTCAAAGCGCTGTTTGGATACTCGCTGTTGATACCAGAGAATATTACAGTCATCTGGTATGGACTGATATTCCTGCTATTTTATCCATATAAGATCAAACCAGAACTCTGGATAATGGCACTTTTCCTATTTCTGTTTTCGCCTGCGACCGGCACCCTGATGTCGATCTACCGCCATTATCTGTTGATCTTCCCTGCCTATATGATGATCGGAACATCGGCACGGCCAATATGGCTCAAAATTGGTTTCATTGCGATAGGTCTGATTATTTCACTTACCATACTATTCCCGAAATTTATAGCCTACCGTTTGGTATAGTTTTTTACACCGCCGGGAATCGATTCCTGACGACACGGGGAACGATTTTAACAAGACACTATTGGGACAGATTGTTTTGGACTTCTGCCGCGCACAAAATATATAAACGTCATTTAGAAATCCGGCTGATCGCGATATCGGCGTTCAATAGTTGGTATTGGATAATTAGGATTGAGTTGATGGGCAATTTTAAACTCTTTCTTAGCCCTATCAATATCTCGCGAAGCGCTCGGTTCCAGCAACATTTCAGCTAACTGATGATGATAATGTGCATTATCGAAATCAATTTCGATCGCTTTCTCCAATTTTTTGATAGCTTTTGATGTCTGACCATCAATAAAGAGCGTTACACTCCAAATGTAATAGGCAGATGCGTTACCTGAATCGTTTTTAATTGTTTTATGGAAAAGATTGTACGTCTCCCTGAAATCTCCCCTGAGGGCCAGCGCCTGTCCAAGTCGATAAGTGGCCTCAGCATAATTTTCTTTGAATTGAACAGCCTTCCGGTAATGTTCAATTGCCTCTTCTATTTTGCCGATAAAAAACAAAGCAATACCCATATTTAAATAAATAACTGGATTGTCTGGTTGCAAAGTCAGGGCTTTATACCAGGCTTCGATTGCCTGATCATACAAAGAC
>JAUVBC010000296.1 GCA_030591405.1 Candidatus Zixiibacteriota bacterium | reverse complement strand
AATAAAACCATGGAAAAAACCGATGGTCCGGATTAAATTTTCCAGCCGATTTGTGAACTCTGATAAAAGCTTCCTGCGATATATCAAATGACTCATCCTTGTTGCCGACCATCCCCAGAGCCAGATGATATGCTTTAATCTTATATCTTTCAACAAGTTCCCGCATGGCACTTTGGTCGCCTTTTCTGATTTGCACCATTAATTTGGCATCATCGCAATTTTCTTTTGTCAATATATTTACCTTCGCGCCATGAAAATATTCGATTTATTTGAGAGATAAATTAAAAAAATTATATATAAAAAACAAGCTATGACTTGATTGACTCAGGCAGGGCGAGCATCCGTTTGATTTCGCCGGCTCGCTCAGATTTAGTCAGCCTTTTTATAGAGATAATATTTCTTCCTGTTGATTTCTGTCCCGATTTTTTGACCGCATAATGATACTGGCTTTTGACCGCGATCTGATGCAGATGAGTCACTACCAGCAATTGGTATTTTTGTGCCAGTAAATCAAGTTTTTCGGCAACTGCATTGGCCGTTATACCACCGATACCAACATCGATCTCATCAAAAACTAGTAGATTCCCGTGAATATTTTTACCTTTTAAATTCTGTTTCTCGGCCGCTTTCAGAGCAAGCATAATTCTGGATATCTCACCTCCCGATGCTGTTCTGGCCAATGGTTTCAGCGGTTCGCCCGGATTGGCTGAAATCAGAAAACGGCCAGATTCGAGACCATCCGGGGTCGCTTTTATTTTTTTTACATCACATTCGATTCCGTTTTGGTCAGATTCATATATAAATTCAAAAAGAAATTTCGATTTATCCATTCCAAGCTGACTAAGTTCGGACTCAACTTTTTTCGTGAGGTTTTTTGAACCGTTCTGTCGTTTTGAAGAAACATCCGCGGCCAGTTTATAATACTTATCGAAATTTTCTTTTTCCAATCGTTGAAGGTTTTTTATTTTATCATCAATATTTAAATCGGCGCCAATCACTTCATCTATTTTTTCCAGAGTCTCAAGTATCGCTTCTTCCGAGTGACCATATTTATTTTTCAGCTTAAACAATTCATCAAGCCGAATATTGATCTGTTCCTGCCGATTGGGGTCATCAGGTATAGATGACTGGTAAGATTCGATTTCTGTCCGCAATTCCCCTAAGTTAATGATCGCCTGATTTAATAACTCACCGGTTTTTTCCAGAGACTTATCGATTTCAGTCATCTTTGAAAGTTCACTGCGGCAATTGTCCAGAATATCAATAGCCGAAGGTTCCTGCCGGTCGAGAAGATTTAATATATTCGTCGATCTGTCGGCCAGCTTCTGCGATGAATCAAGCAGTCTCTTTTCATTTTGTATTTTTTCTTCTTCGCCGATTTCGATATTTGCCTTTTCGATTTCTTCTTTCTGGAATTTGAGAAGTTCCAGTTCTTTTTTTCTATCTTCACGGTTGGTTATCAATTGTGCCAGCTCTTTTTTAGTTTTGTCCCATTCATAAAAAAGTAATTTTAGTTTTTCAACTTTTTCGGATAAACCGGCGAAACTGTCTAAAAAGTTCAGGTGGTTTTTTTCATCAAGCAGCAGTTGATGTGAATGCTGACCATACAATTCTGCCAGATATCTGCTTATCTGTTTTAATTGAGCCAGTGTTACCAGTTGACCATTGATATAAGATTTGGAGGCGCGTTTATTAAAAATCTCTCTTCTAATATTCAGTAGATCAGATTCTATATTTATGTCCAGATCGTTTAATCCGTTTTTGACGTCACGGAAATTATTTGTTTTATTTTTGGATATATAAAAATCGCACTCAATGGATGATTGGGTACAACCGGAACGGATATCATCACGATCAACTTTCTCACCAAGTAAGCGTGCAATCGCACCGACAATAATGGATTTACCGGCACCGGTTTCACCGGTCAGGACCGACATCCCCGAATCAAATTCGATTTCGAGTTTATCGGTCAGGGCAAAATTTTCAAGATAGAGTCGTTTTAACATTTTATGGGTCGCCGTAACATTATGTTGGGTAGGCTCTTATAGTCATCCTTTGCGCTTTGTTATCAATTCCTCAATTTCTGTGGTTAATTCTCTGGCCGCCTCAAAATCTTTTTGTTCTTCGGCTAATTTTAATTCGGTTCTTAGTTTATCTATTACTCGTTCTCGCTTGAATGTGAGTAACTGATTTATATAATCTTTTATTTGAGTGTCAATATTTGTACTGGGCAGATCGAGTATCATTAATGACGAAATTTGACTCGCCAAATTTTCATCTTCAATAAAATCAAAAAGAACAGATTCCTTAATTGCACCATGAGTCTTATATACATCGAGAATAAATGAATATATCTGCTTTAAATCTTTGGATTGAAAATCTTCAGGGGAAAACTGTTCCTGCACCGTCTCAATATATTCAGGATAGTTTAGGATCATCGAGATCAGATCAGATTCCATATCGGTGATCTTTTTGGGATGTTTAATTTCGCCCGGAGATCTCCTGGTTGTATACCCGCCGGTGGTCAGATTGGCCAGGACCGACGGATCGGTCTGAGTAATGGCCGATGCTTCACTGATAAATAATTGACGTCGGGTAGGGTCGCCGATTCTTTCGGCCAGCTCTGCCAGTTCTTTGATAAGTTTTTCGCGCACAATTATGCCGCTTTTTTCCATATTAATATCTCGGGTGCGATACTCAAGATATCTTAGAGCCTCCGCTTTGATCTCCTCGATTTTGTCGGCACCATACTTGACTGCCACCGAATCGGGATCTTCTCCATCAGGTGGACGCATAACTTTCACTTCAATACCGGCATCATACAAAGCATCAACCGACCGCACTGCCGCTTTTTGACCGGCCGAGTCGGCATCAAAAAATAGGTAGGCCATATCGGTAAAGCGGGCCAGAAGCCGTGCCTGTTGCGTCGTAAAAGCTGTTCCCGATGAAGAGACCACATTTTTGATTCCGGCCTGATAAAGCGAGATAACATCAAAATAACCCTCAACAATTATTACCTCATTTTTCTCACGGATAAACTGTTTGGTAAAATTAAGACCGTAAAGAACAAAACTTTTGGAGTACAGTTTTGTTTCCGGCGAATTTATATATTTAGCGAGTTCACCCTTTTTTAATGCTCGTCCACCAAACGCAATAGGTTTCTCACTTAGGTTAAATATTGGAATCATCAGCCTCTGGCGAAACCGATCAAAATAGCTGTCCTTTTTATCCGAATGAATCACCAGTCCGGCCGAAACCATATCTTTCGGAAACAGTCCTTTTTTGAGCGCATGCTTTAACAGGCCGTCCCACTCCTCGCCGGAGAGACCAAGCTGAAACAATTCAATCGATTTGTCGGTCAGATTTCTTTT
>JAUVBC010000169.1 GCA_030591405.1 Candidatus Zixiibacteriota bacterium | reverse complement strand
TGCGCTACACTTTAGAATGAGACTTTGTGTTTTGGCAATTTTCTAAAATTAGTTATTGTCTTAAAATATCTTTTCTGTTTATAATACTCCAAATATTAAGTTAACGGAGGTCGATTTGGATAAATGGGAATGTGAGGCTTGTGGCTATATCTATGATCCGGAGTTGGGTGATCCCGATAGCGATATTGCTCCTGGGACAAAATTCGAAGATATCCCCGATGATTGGGAGTGTCCGATTTGCGGTGTCGATAAAAGTATGTTTTTCAAGATTGAGATATAGGCCAACTTTTCATAAAAACAAAAACTGGCGGTGGGAATTGGGAGATTCCGGACACCGCCAGATATTTTTGCCTGTTAAGGCAAAGAGCACATATATATAGTTACGTAATTAAATTGAAATTGTCAAAATAATAATGTGAAAATATTTTTAAATATTGATTTTTGAAAATATCGAAAAGGGAACGCGCCCTTTACAATAATAAGCGTTGTTGCGCCGATTTAACTGTATTGGTCAAAAGCATCGCAATTGTCATTGGACCAACCCCACCCGGGACTGGGGTAATAAATGAGGCTTTTTTCTCGCACTCGGCATAATCGACATCACCGCAAAGCCGATATCCCTTTTCTTTGGAACTGTCAACCACCCGATTGATACCAACATCAATAACGACCGCTCCATCCTTGATCCAATCGCCTTTGACAAACTCAGGTTGGCCGATAGCGGCAATAAGTATATCAGCCCTTCTGCATACTTCAGGAAAGTCCTTGGTTCGGGAATGAGCCGTCGTTACTGTGGCATTGGCACCTTGTGCCTTTTGAACCAACATCGCCCCCATCGGTTTGCCAACAATATTAGAACGACCCAGAATAACAACTTCTTTGCCGGAGGGATCAATCTCATAGCGACGCAATAGTTCCATTATACCATAAGGGGTGCATGATTGAAAAGTCGGCTGACCAATCAGGGTCATACCAACATTAAACGGATGAAAACCATCGACATCTTTTTTGGGGTCAATAAGCAGTGTCATTGCCCGCTCATCAATATGTTTCGGAAGCGGCGACTGCACCAGAATGCCGTCAATTTCTTCGCGGTTATTCAAATCTTCGATGATACTAATTAATTCCTCAGTTGTAATATCAGCCGAGCGCCTGATAACTTCTGAATAAACGCCGATTTTTTCACAAGCCCTGGCTTTGCTTCTAACATAAGTGGCCGATGCCGGATCTTCGCCAATCAAGACCGCCGCCAATCCTGGAGTGATTCCTTTAGCTATAAGAGCATCGACTTTAATTTTTAATTCTTCTTTTATTTCATTGGAAACTTTTTTACCGCTGATAATAGTAGCTGCCATTATCCTATTTCCTCATCATAGAATTATTATCCATAATCAACCACGAATCTTTCGATTTTTTCCGCAGCACCATTTTCTCCATTAATAGTCAGAACCACTCCGCTGATTTTGATATCATCACTGGCGCAGGTGAATCGTTTTGGCATACCGGTCAGAAATCGTCCCAGTGATGGTCCAATCGCCATTCCAATAATTGAGTCATGCGGTCCGGTCATACCGACATCGGTAATATAAGCAGTATTGCGACTTGTTATCCGTTCATCGGCGGTCTGGACATGCGTATGCGTTCCGATAATTGCCGATACTTTGCCATCAAGATAAGCTAACATCGCCTGCTTTTCCGACGTTGCCTCAGCATGAAAATCAACGATAATAGTGTCGGTCAACTGTCTGAGCTTACTCAGTTCACGGTCTGCCACTTGAAATGGACAGTCCAAATCTTTCATATAGGTTCGGCCCATCAGGTTGAGAATACCTATTTTGACACCATTGGCCTCATCCATAAAGCTGCCCGTGCCAGGAGCTCCGAGTGGGAAATTAGCCGGTCTTATCAGTCTTGGTTCTTCATCAAGATACGGCTGGATATCCATTCTATCCCAGATATGATTGCCAGAGGTCTGACAATTGACCCCATAAGAAAATATCTTACGGCTCATCTCCGGCGTGATGCCGAACCCCCCAGCAGCATTTTCAGTATTAGCAATAACATAGTCGGCTTCATATTTTTCTTTCAGAGATTTGCACATCTCTGCAAGAACAAATCGGCCCGGTTTCCCAACCACATCTGCAAAAAACAGTACCTTAATTTGAGCCATTACTTCTTTCTATTTTGCATACTCTGTCGAGCGCGATTCACGAATTACAGTTACTTTAATTTGTCCCGGATATTCCATTTCAAGTTCAATCTTACGGGCAATATCACCGGCCAATATTGATGCGGCAAGATCGTCAACCGATTCATATTCAACAATAACTCTGATTTCCCGGCCAGCCTGAATAGCAAATGCCTTCGACACACCCTTAAATGAGTCGGCCAGTTCCTCAAGTTTTTCGAGCCGTTTGATGTATGCTTCAAGCGGTTCCCTGCGGGCACCCGGACGGGCACCGGAGATAGCATCGGCAGCCTGCACTAAAACAGGATACGGCGTCTCCTGAGGAACATCGCCATGATGAGATTCAACCGCATTTATCACTATCGGATGTTCATTCAAACGTCTCAGGAAACTGGCTCCGATTTCGGTATGCGTTCCCTCGGTTTCGCGGTCAATAGCTTTTCCAAGATCATGAAGCAGTCCGGCTCGTTTGGCCATAATCGGATCCAAACCAAGCTCGGCCGCCATCAGCCCGGCCAGTGCCGCAACTTCCTTTGAATGCTGAAGAACGTTTTGGCCGTAAGAAGTACGATAATTAAGTTTACCGAGCAATTTGATTGCCTCAACATGGACTCCCTGAATCCCAACATCAAAGCAGGCTTGTTCACCGATTTCACGGACGATCACCTCCATCTCACTCTCGCTCTTTTCTACCACTTCTTCAATACGAGTGGGATGAATTCGGCCGTCTTTGATTAATTTTTCAAGGGACATCTTTGCGATCTCCCGGCGAATCGGATCGTAACCTGACAAAATAACCGCTTCGGGAGTATCATCGACAATAACATCGATTCCGGTCGCCGTCTCAAATGAGCGAATATTACGACCTTCACGTCCGATTATTCGACCTTTCATTTCTTCGTTTGGTAAATTGACAACAGAGACAGTTGATTCGACAACATGATCGGCGGCACATCTGTAAACGGCTCCAAGAATAATTTCCTTGGCCTCTTTATCGGCGTTACGCTCCGCGATATCCTTAATTTCCTTTACCATCGCAGCCGCTTCGATTTTAGCTTCACCCAAAAGATTCTCTTTAAGTTCGTTTTTTGCCTCTTCCGCCGTCATCTGAGCAATTTTTTCAAGTTTTTCATTCTGTATCTGAAGTGCCTTGGCCAATTCATCCTCGCGCAGAGTTATTCCTTTCTCGCGGCCGCTTAAACTTCTCTCACGAAATTGAAAATCTTTTTCCTTATTTCCGAGTATATCAAGCTTCTTATCGAGATCAGATTCTTTATCTGCCAAACGCTTTTCTATTCTCTGAACTTCATTCCTTTTATTCTGTTGTTCGCGTTCAAGAGTAGATTTTGCCTTATATAGCTCTTCTTTGGCTTCAAGAGCGGCTTCTTTTTTTATGATTACAGCTTCTTTATTTGCCTCTGAAACAATCTTTTTGGCGTTTTCATCGGCATTGGCGATTTTACTGTCGCCGACACGTTTTAAGACTATCCAGGCTGCGACAAATCCAACCCCCGCAGCAATTATAGAAGCAAGAACAGTAACAAGAGTTCCGTCCATAGGTCCTCCTTCCCCTCTTAAATAATGAGGGAAAATCTATATCAGTTTATGTCAAAAGAGAAGATTAAAGAAAGTCAGAAAAGAAATAGCAAAAATAATTGGCCAGTCTAATCTAAAGACAGCTTCTTATCAAGCATTTCAAGGATATTTTTTGCCCGGGAATCTACTTCTGAAAGATCATCGCCGCTTTTTCTTTTAATATCAAACAGCTCCCCGGCCAGATTTAAGGCGGTTAAAATGGCTATTTTATTGGGCGACATACTTTTATTTTTCGCCGCAATATCACGCATTTTTTTATCCACATATTCGGCAACGCTTAAGACATACTCGTGGTCATCAGAACTCCTAACCGAGTATTCTTCGCCGAAAATTACAACCTTTGCAACCTGGTTTTTATCAGAAATATCGGGCATTTTCTAACCAATGTCCTTAATTAAATAATCTAACTAATCTTCTATATCTTCTTTACAAAAGAATACGATACCTCAGCTTTAATTGTCAAGCAAATAATATCTTTTATAATTGTTCCATATTTTCAAGTTTTATCAAAATATTGTTTAATTTTGTTTTTACTTTTTCGGATTTTTGTCTGTCGCGGTCCTCGATTTCACTCATTTCAATCCGAAGTTTACCCAATTCGGCTTTAAGCTGTTCATTCTCCTGAATAAAGCTATCATTCTCTGCAGATAATTTATCAACCAGCTCAATCGCCTTGCCTATCTTCTCTTCCAGCAATTTCATACTATCCGACATATCAGGCCTCGCGAATTTGCGCTTTAAATTTCTTGTTTAGGTTATCAGCAATTTTTTGGTGAACTTTACTGACTTCATCGCTTTCCAGGCTTTTCTCAGGTGAACGGTATATCATCGAAAAAGCAATAGATTTTTTGCCTTCACCAACCTGCTTACCGGTGAACAGATCAAACAGTTCTACCTTTTCCAATAATGGACCGCTTGATTGCCTAATCTCATCCATAAGCGAACCGACTTCTACCGATTCGTCAACAATCACCGCCAAATCACGTGGAGCAGCCGGGAAGCGAGGCAGCGACTTAAATGTTGATTCCTGCTGGATATTTTCAAGAAGCAGTCTGAAATCGAGCATTGCAGCAAAAACATTCTGTTTGACATCAAAATGTTTGGCAATTTTTGGTTTAATCTGGCCGGCATAACCAATTGTTTTATTGCTAAACTGCAACTCAAACGAGCAGGAGTCGTCAAGACTGAAATGTTGTGTCGCGACATAGTCAATTGGTGATATATGACTTAATCTCAAAAAGGCATTTATTGCCCCTTTTAAATCGTAAAAATCAAATATTCGACCCTTATTATACCAAAAATCATCTGCTTTCCCGGTAACTGTCAGGCCTATCTTTTCTTCTTCATAAGGCGGATTTCCCGGCAGATAAATACGGCCCATATCAAACAGCTTCAAATTAATATTCCGGTGCGAAATATTATGAGAGACAGCTTTTAATAATGAGTAAAACAGGCTGTTTTGCATAACAGTCAAATCATCGGCGATCGGATTGAGAACTTTTAATTGCGGATCATCGCCAGATACTTTTGACAGAAGCTTTGCATCGGCCAAACCGGGACTATACATTTCGTCAAATCCAAGTGCAGTCATTACAGCCCGACTACTGTCATAGAAATTATCGTCTGCATGCCGAGGTGTAAAAAGCGGGCCTGAATTATGAATTGAATCCGGAACCGAGTCAAACCCTTCAATACGTATTATTTCCTCAATTAAATCAACTTCACGGGTCACATCGGCAGTAAACGTTGGCACCGTTACCTCAAGTGTTCCTTTATCTACGACACTGAATTCCATGCCTTCCAATATCTTAATCATTCGCCCTTTTGAGATATTGGTACCCATCAAGGCATTCACACGCTCTGGCCTGAGAGTCAGTTT
>JAUVBC010000198.1 GCA_030591405.1 Candidatus Zixiibacteriota bacterium | reverse complement strand
TCCTCATTGAAATAATAGCATCAATAATTATCTTTCGATTCTCGTTATTTGTTAAAAGAGGTAGCTTTTTATGTGTACCGAATGTTACAAAACGTGCTCGTCCGTCATCATCAAAATGCCTTAATTTCATAATAGGAATATAATAATAATATCATTCTATATAAAGTTATTTATCAGGTGAATTAAAAACCCACCCAATGGGTGGGGTACAGATTTTATTTGTAGCTTGTAATATTTCTGCGCCCCAAGGGGTGTGCCACCCAAACAATTACTTCTCTGATTTGAGCAGGCGCAGCGAATTTGAAATGACAAATAACGATGAAAAGGCCATCGCCGCCGCTGCCACTACAGGCGAAAGGGACCAGCCGAAAACTGGATAAAACAATCCCGATGCAATCGGAATTGCAATCACATTATAGGCAAAGGCCCAGAATAAATTTTGTTTAATAATTCGATATGTCATACGGGATATATTAAATGTTTCCAATAATGAATCGAGATCATTGCGGACCAGTATAATATCAGCCGATTCAATCGCCACATCGGTCCCGCTTCCGAGCGCAACTCCGATATCGGCAGCGGCCAGCGCTGGAGCGTCATTGATTCCGTCACCGACCATCATAACATTATATCCGGCCCGGCGATATGTCTCAACAATAATTGCCTTTTGGTCCGGTTTTACTCCCGCCTCAAAACGGCCGACCGTGAGCGTTTTGGCCACTCCCCGGGCAGTCTTATAATTATCACCGGTCAGAATTACAACTTTTCGACCGCTCTGGCTGATTTCATTGAGAACCTGCGGCGCCTCATCTCTGATTTTGTCCGCCAAAGCCAGAAATCCGATTGCCAGATCATCAACGGCGGCATAAACAATTGTATGCCCCTTTTCCATCTCTTTGCCAGCTTTGTCTGCCAGTATTTTAATATCTATCTTTTCTTTGTCCATCGTGGCTCTATTGCCGACTATAACTAAGTTTTCTCCGACCTGAGCCTGAAGTCCAAACCCGGGAAATTCGGTCAATTTGCTTTCGGGCAAAAGTTTGATTTCCAATTTCCTCGCCTTGGCAACGATAGCGCGGGCCAGCGGATGAGTCGAGCCGGACTCAGCCGAAGCGGCCAATTGAATCATTCTCGCCTCATTTTTTTTCTCTTCTTCATCCTCTCCGATAGTTTCCATTGCAACTACTTCAAAATTGCCTTCGGTCAAAGTTCCGGTTTTATCGAAAATGACATGATCAACATTAACAACTGCTTCAAGAATATCGCCGCCCCGGATATATACTCCCCGTCTCGCTGCCCATCCGGTGCCGGTAAGAATCGCCGTTGGAGTTGCCAATCCAAGCGCACACGGGCAGGCTATAATAAGAACCGCCACCGGTGCCGTCAAAAGCATTGGGCTGAGCGGATCAACCAAAAACCAAATGCCAAATGTTAAAAAAGCAGCAAGCATCACAATCGGGACAAAAACGCCAGCGATTTTATCGGCAAGTTTCTGAACCGGGGCTTTGCGGTTTTGCGCCTCTGAAACCAATCGAATCACGCCGCCCAAAAAACTATTATCACCGGTCTTCTTGACACAAAATTTAAACGAACTGTTTCCGTTAACCGATCCGCCAATAACTTCCTCATCTATCTTTTTCTCAACCGGAACCGATTCTCCGGTTATCATCGATTCGTCAATTGATGACTCCCCTTCGATAACTTGTCCGTCGGCAGGTATTTTTTCACCCGGTTTGACAAACAGGATCATATCCGGTTTGACCGCCGCGGTATCTATCTCAATTTCCTGACCATTAATGACTGCGGTCGCCTTGTTTGGTCGAAGTCTGAGCAGAGCGCCAATAGCATCACGAGCTTTTGCTTTGGCGCGGCTTTCAAGAAAGCGGCCAAGCAGAATCAAAGTTATTATCATCGCTGAAGTTTCATAATAGAAAAAGCCGGTTATGCTGCTCTCCCATATCAGAGACTCAGTCACAATCCATGAGCTATACAGAAAGGCCGACAACGAACCAAGAGCAATCAAAGAATTCATATTGGCCCGTTTATGTTTCAATTGCCGAAAAGCGTCGGTAAAAATATCTCGCCCCGGGAATAGAAATACAGGCAGCGTCAGAAGAAACAAAATCAAACCGGTCACAGGTTTATCAAACGGCAAGGTCAATGACAGCATATCTTTCATGCTGACAGCGGCAACCGGGATTGTTAGCGCCAGAGATAACAAAAATCTTTTTTTGGCCTCCAGATGTTCGGTGTCGCTGTTTATATCGGGAGAGTTGCTTATTTCGGCTTTGTAACCGAGATTAGTAACTTCATCAAGAATATGTTTTTCATCTATTTGATTTTCAAGATATTCAACAACCGACGTAGTCGTCGCAAAATTGATTTGAACCTTTTCAACTCCATCAAGTTTCGAAAGGCCCTTTTCAATTCCGGCTGCACATCCGGCACAATGCATACCGGAAATTTTTAGATTAATTTTCTTTTTCTTAGCCATATACTCTAAATATTATTTGTTTAAGGAAGAAAGAGAAGTACAAACAAGAAATCAATCTAAATATAATAATCCTTGGTTGCCTAAAAAAACTGGAAGCAAGCGAAAATAACTAACAAAAACCGATTATTTGAAACCAAATGCCAAAAGCAAATGTGGGCACTTTCTTAATAAATCTTTTTTCACCTTGGCTCGGGCCCGATGAAGATACCAGCGCACAGTTGCCACCGGCATATCCATTGTGTCGGCAACATCATTAATATTAAAGCCATCAACATCACGAAGAACAAAAGCTGAACGCTGTTTATCGTTGAGTCCCTGAGTTGCTTCATCAATATACTGCCGAATTTGTCCCCTCTGAAATGAAAGTTCCGGAGTGGCAAATTTTTCATCAGCCGTACTGCTCGCGTTTTCCATCGATTCATGGTAATGTCGTTTATGCTTACGCTTATAATCGATAGCGGCATTGATAGTTATTCGATACAGCCAGGTATAGAATTTTTTGGTTTCATCGTAACGCCAAATATTCTGGCTGGTTTTTACAAAAACATCCTGAGCAATATCAGCCGCCTCATCATAATCTCCGACCATCTTAAAAGCGAGTGAGGCCACTTGGTTATGATAAAGTTTAACCAATTTCGAATAGGCATTTGAATCACCGTCTTTGATTCTGATTATTATATCGCGCGTTTCTCTTTCAATCCGCTCCTCGTCCTGGCTCTGTTTGTCGATTTGTTCTTTATTTGCAACCGCCACATTTCCTCCTTGATTAAAACCAAACAATATAGACCATATCAGTATATGATTTAACATCCATTTAGCGGAATAGTTCCCGTTTTGTCAAGAAAAAACTGGGTTACAAATGATAACAGGCGATTATTCGAATTCTTCCAGGGATAGCCGGTTTTGAAGTAATAAGGCGGCGGTTACCCCTGAGCCTTTAATTTTATGACCATTTCTGATAATATTATTAAGACCACAGGAAGGAGATTTTGACTTTAGTATAACTCTCTGAACTTTATGCCCTTGAATAATTCTTAGGGTTGTTTGAGCCCCTTTGATAAAATTGACCGTGACATCATTTCCCAAATTATCGAGAATTCTTGAGTTTCCTTCTAAAACGGTGTGACCATCTCCTGATTCAATTTCTGCCGGAGGGCGAGGAACCGGCAGACCTCCCAGAACTTCCGGGCAGACTGGAATGAGCTCGAATTTTTCTGCCAGCTTGTTGATCTCACTGTTTTTAATAACAAGTCCGTCATAGCGGCATTTTTCCCCTAGCAAACAGGCAGAAACAATTATTTTTTCTTTTTTTTTGCTTTTTTCAATTTTCTCTTTTTTGTTTATTTTGTTTGCCATAATTGCAAAAAATCAAATCGATTATTATTCCAAAAAAAATGCCCTCATTAATGAGAGCATTTTTAAATTCTTCTATAAATTTTCCCTAATTCAGAATATACTTTAAAGGATCGATCTTTTTGTTATCTTTTATCACTTCGTAATGAAGATGCGGCCCGGTTGAATATCCGGTGGATCCCATCAAACCAATAATATCGCCGCGGCGAATTTTCTGTCCCCGCTTGACCTTGATCTCACTTAGATGACCATATTTTGTCATGTACCCAAAACTGTGATTTAAAACAATATACAATCCAAGATCTTCACCGCGCCCGGTTGTTTTAACAATTCCATCGGCAGAGGCATAAATAGGTGTTCCGGTTTTATTGGCGATATCTAATCCCCAGTGAAAACGTTTATACCCGGTGAACGGATCGTCTTTCATCCCAAATCCGCGGATCTGATAACCACGTGCCGGACGAATCGATGGGGTATGATTCAGAAGTTCCTTCTTCTCCGAAAGGATATCATATACTTCGCCATATTTTTCCTGCTCAAAATTGGAGAGACGAATCAGCGCATCTACTTCCGACTCGGTCGAATGAGCCACCTGGAGCGCTTTAGTAAACTGTTCGTTGGAAAGATGATCAGGCCCGCCGATACCAAGTTGACGTTCATCGGTACTGATTTCAGGCAGATTAAAAATATTACGAATTACAATTTCTTTCTCAACCAGATCACCATAGAACTTCGAGATGTCGGACACCTCGCCGCGTAATTCACTATATTTGGCGATCAAATGTTCATTTTCCTTCAGAAGTCTTTCGGCTTCATGAGCCGAAACTTGCGAATTAATATAATTGGTAGTTAAAATCAGATTGGATGTCAGCAAAAACGCGACAATAAACGCGACCGTCAATATCAGACCATAAGAGATATTAAACTGACGTAATTTATCCCGACTGCCCCCGATTAAGACAAATGAAAGCTTTTTCCCCAGCATACCCATTTTTTTATATCCCTGCTATCATACATTCAAGTTATCAGATGATAAAGACATCTGCCAAAACTTGGGCGAACATATTACAAATTCCATG
>JAUVBC010000106.1 GCA_030591405.1 Candidatus Zixiibacteriota bacterium | reverse complement strand
ATCACTTCGGATTTGGATTTGCCGAGGATTTTGTACTTCTCCCCTACTTTGGTGAATGCGGCTATCGCTTTTTTGATATGGTCCATATCATGCGCCGCAGAGATCTGTGTCCGGATACGGGCCTGACCTTTCGGGACCACCGGATAGAAAAAGCCGATAACATAAACACCTTCATAAAAAAGATCACGAGCGATATCCTGCGATAGTTTGGCATTATAAAGCATAATCGGGACAATCGGATGAAACCCGGGGACAATATCAAATCCGGCGGCAGTCATTTCTCTTCTAAAATATGTAGTCAATTCTTCAAGTTTATCCCGTCGCTCTGTAGTCGAGGAAATAATATCAATTACTTTGTTCGCCGCCGATGTTATCACCGGAGGAAGCGAATTTGAAAACACATAGGTCCGTGCACGCTGGCGAAGCAGATCGACTATTTCGGCTTTAGCGCTGATACATCCACCGGAGGCGCCGCCAAGCGCTTTGCCGAGTGTTGTTGTGATAATATCAACACGACCCATGACATTATAATGCTCATGAGTACCTCTTCCCATCTTACCAGTAAAGCCGGTCGCGTGGGAATCATCGACGAGCACCATCGCATCGTACTTTTCAGCCAAATTACATATTTCATCAAGTTTGGCCAGATCACCATCCATCGAGAAAACACCATCGGTGACAATCATTCGGAAACGTTTTTCCTGCGTTCCTTTCAGCTTTTCCTCGAGCATTGCCATATCGGAATGTTCGTATATATGCCGTTCAGCTTTGCAAAGGCGGATACCGTCTATCAACGAGGCGTGAATCAGTTTGTCAGCAATAATTGCATCCTGATTATCAAGGAGCGAATCAAAAACCGCGGCATTGGCGTCCATACAGGACGAAAACAGAATAGTTTTTTCCATACCAAGAAATTTGCTGAGCTTTTCTTCAAGCTCCCGGTGGATATCCTGTGTCCCGCAAATAGATCTCACCGATGACATCCCATAACCTCGCCTGTCAAGTCCGGCATGCGCCGCCGCAACAACATCGGGATGTGAAGATAAGCCGAGATAATTATTGGCGCACATATTTATGGCGTTCTGCGGTGCATCACCCTCGGGATATTCGACTTTAATATCAGCCGCCTGCGATGAATGAATAAACCGCTCTTCCTTGAGGAGTCCATCATTTTTTATATTAGCGAGTGTCTCCGCATAAAACTTCTGCGCTTTTCCGAAAGCCATAATATCCTCCAACAAAACTCTTTCGAATTATTATACGATTATTATAACCCCGGCAACAGGTAATGTGTTTCATTGCCGCTTAACAGGGGGAATATAAATCCTGGCAGTTCAATCTCCGGTGATATGAAAAGGCTAAAAAGATAGTTATTTTCCTCTAATAATCAATCTCCGTATCTTTCAATAATCTCTTTTTTGCTCTTACCGAGGATATCGTATTTTTTGCCAGCCTTAACAAAAGCGTCAAGCGCTTTTTCAAGATGATGGATTTCATGAGCGGCAGAAAGCTGAGTTCTGATTCTTGCCTGGCCTTTCGGGACCACCGGGAAAAAGAAACCGACCGCATAAATGCCGTCATCGTACACATCTTTGGCAATATCCTGCGACAGCTTGGCGTTGAAAAGCATCACCGGAACAATCGGAGTCTCACCATCTTTGATTATAAATCCGGCTTCGGTTAATGATTTTCTCCAGAATATTGTATTTTTTTCCAATTTGTCGCGCCGTTCAGTGGTCTTACTGATAATATCCAGAACCTTTATGGCCCCGGAGACCACCACTGGCGGAATCGTATTTGAGAAAAGATAAGGTCGCGCTTTTTGACGGCACAACTCAACAATTTCTTTTCGTCCCGAGACACAGCCACCAGAGGCCCCACCCAGAGCCTTTCCAAGAGTTGTGGTTATAATATCAATCTTGCCAACCACATCGCAATATTCCTGGGTACCTCTTCCCGTTTTGCCAATGAATCCGGAGGCATGCGAATCATCCAGAAATACCATTGCACCATATTTTTCGGCCAGTTCAACAATCTTGTCCAGCTTGGCCAGATCACCATCCATTGAGAAAGAACCGTCGGTAATAATCACTTTCAATCTGGCCTTCTGGTGCAGTTTTAATTTATCTTCAAGATGCTGCATATTTGAATGTTTATAGGTATCTCTCTGCGCTTTGCACAACCTCATACCGTCAACTATGGAGGCATGAACCAATCGGTCGGCAATCATGATATCTTCATCAGAAAGTATCGCTTCAAAAACACCGGCATTGGCATCCATGCACGATGGGAAAAGGATTGTATCTTCTGTCCCCAAAAATTTGGTAAGTTTACCCTCCAGTTCCTTATGAATATCCTGTGTTCCGCAAATAAACCGTACTGATGACATGCCATAACCGCGATGATCAAGACCCTGGTGCGCCGCTTTGATCACATCAGGATGCGATGAAAGTCCCAGATAATTATTAGCACACATATTGATTACATTTTTTTTACCTGAGCCGGCCGGAAATTCAACCTCGATCTCAGAGCTTTGAGGAGCGCAAATAATCCGTTCCTCTTTAAATATACCATCGCCTCGAATACCATCGAGTTCCTTTTTTAATATATTCCTTATATTATCCTGAAATGCCATATTTCACCTACTGAACATTAAATTCATTTAGAAGTTCATATATATTATTAACTGAGTCGAATGCCTCGGGAGTAGCCTTGGAATCGGGGAGTTGAATCTTATATGTTATCTCCAGAAATACTTTCAAGGATACCATGGAAAATGAATCGACAATACCGCCGGAAATCAGCGGGGTATCAAAATTAATATCATCTTCATCTTCTTCTTCCAGATATTCATTTTTAATGTAATCCAGAATAGCGTTTTTAATATCAGACATATTCTTCTCCTTACTTTAATTATAAATCGTTTTCTAATGTTGAGATATCACCAATATCTTCACCAGTTTCTCTTGCTTTTAATACTCTTCTCATAATTTTCCCGCTTCGAGTCTTGGGTAGAGAATCAACAAACTCAATTTCCTGGGGCATAGCAAGAGGTGATAATTTTTTCCGAATAAAATTCATTATCTCCAAATTGATCATATCGGATGGTTCAAAGCCGGCTTTTAGCGCAATAAAAGCCTTAACTACCTCCATATTAACCGGATCAGGTTTTCCGATAACGCCTGATTCGGCTACCGCTTCATGCTCAAGAAGAGCCGACTCAATTTCAAATGGTCCGACCAGATGGCCGCCGGTATTGATAACATCATCGTCTCGGCCAACAAACCAGTAATAACCATCCTCATCAATGCTGGCTCTGTCTCCACAGATGTACCACCCATTTATAAACTTGCTCTTATAAACCTTTTCATTTTTCCAATAGGTTCTGAACATTGCCGGCCAACCCGGTTTAATTGCTATCAGACCGACGACTCCGGTTTCAATCGGTTCATGAGTCTTTAAATCAACAACCGTTGCGGTAATCCCCGGAAAAGGCTTACCCATTGAGCCTGGTTTTACCTTCATACCGGGATAGTTGGAAATCACAATACTGCCGGTTTCGGTCTGCCAGAAAGTATCAAGAAACGGGAGACCAAAAACTTTTTCCGACCATATCACAGCCTCAGCATTAAGAGGTTCACCAACCGAACAGAGATGTCTCAACGATGAAAGGTCATGTTCCTTAACGATTTCATCACCCTCTTTCATCAAAGCACGGATGGCGGTAGGGGCAGAATACCAGACTGTAACCTTATGTTCTTCAATAAAACCATACCAACTCTGTGCCTTAAATCCTGCATCAAGAACACATTGAGTAACGCCGTTCGCCCATGCGCCAATAATACCGTAAGATGTTCCCGTTACCCAGCCGGGATCAGCAGTGCACCAATATATGTCATCATCATTTAAATCCAGAACATATTTCGCCGATATGTATTGAGAAATCAAAGAATAATGGACGTGCTGTGCGCCCTTTGGTTTACCGGTTGTTCCAGATGTATAGTGCAATACTGATGGAGTTTCAGCTTTTGCCGGAAATATATCATAATTCTCGATCGGCTCTTCCTTTTCTATAAAAAAAGCCGTTTCCCCATCCTTCAATGGCTTTTTCCCATCATAATCGACAACAATAATATTCTTGAGTGAAGGAAGGTCATTGACAATCTTTCTAACTTTTGATAAATGCTTTTTCTGAGTAATGATAGCGGCAGTTCCCGCATCTTCCAGGCGAGTAATGAGTGACTCCGGTCCAAAAGCCGAAAACAACGGTTGAGCAACTCCACCCATTTTTAATATACCAAGAAATCCAAAATACAATTCGGGAGTCTTGTCCATAAACAAACAAATGCGGTCACCATTTTGTAATCCAAGTCCCGATAAATAATGAGCAATTGTATTGGCATGCACTCTCATTTGGTCGAAAGTATATTTTTTGATGTCGCCGCTATGTCCCTTCCAGATAAGAGCCAGCTTATCTTTCTTCCCCATCCGGCATATTCTATCAGTACAGTATTCGCCAATGTTAATAATATCTCCGGGTTTGTAATCCAATTCTTTCTCTGCAATTTGCCAGCTAAAATCATTTAGCTTACTCTCATAACTACCAATATTTGCCATTATAGCTTATCCTTTATATTTGATATTAACTTACTATTGAATGAATTTCCAATCATTGTAATCATTTATATATTTATGAACAAATTATTTTACTGAGGCATTGTTAATATAATTTTTGACGTTGGCACATCGTTTGAAACCGCCATCTCCATCGCCTTGATAAAATCTTTAAACGGCATAACATGACTGATAACCGGATTCGGATCGACCAGTTTATAATCAAGAATATTTTTCAACTGATACCAGGTCTCAAACATTTTCCGTCCGTTGATACCGATAATATTTGCACCCTTAAACACAATATTATTGGCCATGTCAAATTCAAACGGCGCCGGTGCAAGGCCAAATGATGTATATGTACCGGTGCTGCGCAGGATAGCAAAACCGTCATCAACGGCAGGTTTGTTACCGGCCATATCGAGCACAACATCTACCCCACCATTGGTTTCATCAATAATTCTCTGTCGGTAATCTTTTTCTTTAAAAACATTGATACTGACTTGAGCACCCATCTTTTTACAGATATCAAGATTGAATGGCATCATCCCGAGATTATAAATATATGCAGCTCCCATCGCTTTGGCGATACCGCAGGCAAAAGCGGCAATTGGACCATCGCCGACAATAGCAATCCGTTTGGCCGAGACATTACTTTCCATCACGGTATAAACGGCATTTCCAAACGGTTCTTGTATCGAGGCAATCTCAATCGGCATTGATTTGTCATTTTTCCAGCAGCAGATTTCGGGGATAGTCGCATATTCGGCGAAGATACCATCGCGGTCAACCCCAAGAATCACCAGATTATTGCAGAGATGCATGTTACCGGTTTTACATTGATAACAATGACGACACGGGATGTGAGTTTCAGCCGAGATATAATCACCGACTGCGATATTTTTTACGCTTGCTCCAACTTCGATAACTTCACCGCAACATTCATGACCGAAAATCATCGGAGGTTTGATCCGCGATGCCGCCCAGGCATCCCAGGTATAAATATGTTTATCTGTCCCGCAGATGGAACAGGCTTTGACTTTGATTAAAACTTCATCAGAATTTGGTGTCGGAATATCTGTTTCGACTAATTCGGCACCGGCGGTCGCTTCCTTTTTTATCGCCGCCAGCATTTTTTTTGCCATTTTTATCCCTTTCGGCTTATCTACCTATTTTTTATCAAATAGAGTATATCAAGATACCGATTTGGGCGAAAAATGTCAATTCACAAAAAAGCAGGCATAAAAAAATGGGCACCGATACGATGCCCATTTAATAAATCACCAAAATTCATTGCGAGGAATCCGTCTCGACGAACGACGCGGCAATCTCGATATTACTCTTCAAAAGAAAATTGAGATCGCCACGCCCCGACAGGGCGGGACTCGCGATGACGAAAAAGCTTTAACTAATCTTGTGTCGTCAATTCTTCCTTTTTCTCTTCAATCGGATTTTCAACACCAAGGCAAGTATCCAGAGAAACAGCAGTTTTCAAAAGTGATGAATCACGAGTGATTATCCTTGTTTTTCCAGCGATATCTTTGATTTTGACTTTTCCGATTTCACTGCCATGAAGCGCCACCATATGGCCATAATCTTCTTTTGCCGCCAGATGAACCGATGCGGTTCCGAACCGACTGGCCAGAATTCGGTCAAAAGCGGTCGGTGTTCCGCCGCGAAGCAGATGTCCTAAAATAGTCACACGGGTTTCAAGAGTTGTGATACCCTCGATTTGCGCCGCCAACTGATTGGAAACACCACCAAGACGAACCTGATCGGGTGAATTCTCAACCATCCGTTTGACCACCATCTCGCCACCGTCAGCTTTGGCTCCCTCGCCAATGACAATAATACTGAAATTTTTTCCGCTGACATTACGGTCTTTGATCTTGTCACAGACGACATCTATCTGATACGGAATCTCCGGTATTAAAATAATATCTCCGCCACCAGCAACTCCTGAGGCAAGCGCCAGCCATCCGGCATAGCGACCCATCACCTCGATAACCATCACCCGATGATGTGACTGTGCGGTAGTATGGATTTTATCGATGGCGTCGGTGGCTGAAGTCAGCGCTGAGTCAAAGCCAAAGGTTTGATCGGTCCCAAAGAGATCATTATCAATCGTTTTGGGAACACCAATTATTTTAAGACCTTTTTCGGCCATTCCCTGCGAAGCAGCCATGGTGCCATCGCCACCAATTGTAATCAAAACATCCAAACCGAGACGTTCAAAATTCTGAAGAGCTTCAGACGATCTATCAAGATAGATATAATCATTTCCTTGCATAATCGGAAAATGAAACGGATCGGCTCGATTGGAGGAACCCAAAATGGTTCCGCCCAAAGTAAGAATTCCTGAGACATCATGCGATCTTAGTTTTTTATAACGATTTTCGATCAATCCTTCATAGCCGTCCATAAAACCGACTACTTCCATATCGTAATCACTTATGGCGGTTTTAACGACAGCTCGAATTACCGCATTAAGTCCCGGGCAATCACCGCCTCCGGTTAAAATTCCCAGCTTCATTTTCGAGGCCATCTATCCCCCATCCTATATTAGCTCAGAAACTAATTTGGTCTTT
>JAUVBC010000052.1 GCA_030591405.1 Candidatus Zixiibacteriota bacterium | reverse complement strand
GACTTTTTATTGGAACGAATTATATTCTGACGAGTTAAATGAAGAGGAGTAAAGCATATAGAATAATTTGTTAAAGGACTGAAAAAAAAGAAATTAAGGAACGACTAGCGGCCCTTTAACTCTATTATTCGGCATGATTTTTCTTGCCGGATATTGGGCCGGGTATTAAATTGAGACCCGGTTTTTATATGCTCGATAAATTTGTCAGACATACAACAATTGCACTTCTCTTTGCGCTTCTCCCAATAATCGCAAATGCTTCATCGAAATCATACGATGATATTAATATTATATCTTCAAACGATATCGGTATCACCTTTGATTTAAATATAGAAAAACCGAATAAGTATATATTGTCGATTTCAGGCGACTCTCTTTTTTCGACGGTCAGAACGGTATTAATAGGGCTGCCATCTGATGCCGAACCGTTTATTAAATATGTTAGTTCCACTGGATTAGTTGCCTTTGATAATACCGAAAACAGAAAAATCCAAAGCAGTTCAATGCTCGCTCAAATTATTGATATAAAGTTGATACGCGGTCGTAAAGTCGCCACAGTAAATATCTATCCATATTATCGAGGATCATTTCAGAAAAATATAGAACTATCGATCAGTTTTGAATATCCAAATGGTCGCCCGAACCAGATAACCTCGATTTCGAATGATAAAATATTTGAGTCGATATATAAACAATTGCTCTTGAATTACGATCAATTCAAAAATTGGCCGATTACAGTTCAATTGAAGGCCGATAAAGTTGCCCAATCACCTTTTGCCGTTTCACAGGATTGGTATAAGATACAAACCACTAATGAAGGGTTTGTCAGGATATCAGGTCAGAATTTATCATCAGCCGGAATCTCATTGACCAATTTGGCCAGCGATTCGATTCATATGTTTTATGGCGGTGGTGAGCCGATCCCGGATAGAAATTCAGAGCCGGTCAATCCAATGGAAGAGATATCAATAATGATAGAAGATAATGGCGATGGCTTTTTGGGCCGTGATGATTATATTCTGTTTTATGCCGAGGGCGCTGATCGCTGGCGTTATCCGGCCGATTCAACGCCGATTTATCTTGAAAATCATTATACTAACATCAATTATTATTGGCTGAGTGTTTCCGGCGATTTTGCGCAAGGTGGCCGCCGAATTCCAGTTGTTAATGGTGCTCCTTCAGGCTCAGCCGATACGGTAATTACAGACGGTCGTTTCAACCGAAGGATTCATCAGAATAATATATTATCGGTCGATGGTAACGATCGTATCGGAAGTTACTTTGATTGGTACTGGACCGGTCAGGCGCACCTTACATTATATGAATCGCTTTCCAATGCGGTGCCGGGTGCCGATGCCGATATTACTATTCGAGCTATCAGTAATCCGAATAATGACATCTTTGTAAATTCAAGTAATGCCGTTTCAGCCGGCAGTAATCGTCCTCGATATTTCTTTACGACTAACGATTTAGTTGCAGGCCTCAATAGATTTTCGATAATTCTCGATAGCAGTACAACTACTCCTCCGTATTTTGATTATTTGGAGATTTCTTATACTGGCGAATTGACACCATCCAATGATATTCTCGATTTCTTTATCGGCCAGTTTAATGGCGTCGGCGGAATAATATTAGACAATAAGTTTGGCGGAACACCCTTGATATTTGACCTTTCTGATTCTAAGAATCCGGTTAGGATTACTGATGCAGCGGTGTCTTCGACCGAGATAAATTTTGATCATAATCTTTCTTCGGATAGTCCCAACCGGTTTTATGTCTGTCCGCTATCAAAAGCAATTTCGCCTGAAGAAATCGAAAAAGTTGAGATCAACGATTTGCGCGAGAATATATCACAGACTGATTTAATAGTAATTGCATCGGAGATGTTTCTTCCATATTTGGAAGATTACGAAACCTATCGTGAGCAAGAATCAGATATAAGTGTGAAGGTTGTTTCATTTGAGCAGATACTAAACCAGTTCTCATACGGCTTGTATGATCCGAAAGCTATTCGTGAATATTTAAAATACAGCTATGAAAATTATGAAACACCCGCTCCGTCGGCGGTTTTGCTGGTTGGCGATGGCGTCTATGATTTCGAAAATAACCTGGGGCTGACCTCGACAAATATAATCCCACCATATATTCAAAAAATTGATTCATCGGCATCGGATGATAACTATGTTTTCTTCGGTGAATTTGGACTGCTCGATAGCGATACTTCATACATTTCGGATCGCGGCTATGATATGATGATCTCCCGCTGGCCGGTCAAAACGGTTTCGGAAATGGCAACGATTATAGATAAAGTGAAATCGTATGAAGCATCGACCAACTACGGTCCCTGGCGGACAACAGTTACGTTGGTAGCCGATGATGAATTCGGTCATTACAATACAGAATGGTTTCATACCAGTCAAACCGAAGAGTTGCAGGAACCGCCCAGATTGCCGGCATCGTTTCGCCGCAACAAAATATATATCTGGGATTATCCGTTTAATTCAATTCAACGGAAACCAACAGCCAACGAGGCAATCGTAAAAAGTTTCAATGAGGGAACATTGCTAATAAATTATGTCGGGCATGGCAATCCTGATTACTGGGCGCATGAAAACGTTTTTCACCGCAGTACCGATTTGATCAATCTGACTAATAGTGAAAAACTTACTTTGGTTGTTACCGCGTCATGCTCTATTGGTTTTTTTGACAATCCCGATAAAGAGGGGATGGCCGAAGATCTTATCAGATATACCCATGGAGGTGCAATTGGAGTAATTTCGGCGACGCGACTGGTTTATTCTTCAGATAATGCTGCCTTTAACAAAGAGATATTTGAAGTTCTCTTTGCGGATAATGATTTATCAATGGCTCAGGCTTTTTATGCCGCCAAATTGGCGCGTCAATATATTGGAATTAATCCGACTCCTATTCGGAATGATCGCAATTATATTTATCTCGGTGATCCTTTTGTTAAACTTGGTGTCCCAAAGTATGATATCAAATTTACCGAGAAACCTGACAGTTTGACCGCTTTACAATATCATGAAGCATCCGGAGAAATTGTTGAAAAATCAAGCGGAGTGCATACTGATTTTAACGGTACTATTGAGCTGTTTGTGTATGATTCAAATATAGAAAAGAAACACAAAGTTGTTGATGATGATGGCGATTCGGTCAAAACTGTCAGCTATAGTTTGAATGGTCCCGCTATTTATCGCGGGAACGCAGATGTTGTTGATGGATATTTCGATTTTTCATTTATTGCTCCTTTGGATATAGGCGTTGGCGGAAACAGCGCCAAAATATCCGGATACGCAGTTTCAACCAGTTCTGATGCTCTCGGATTGGTCGATTCGATTCCGGTCAGCCTTTCTATAATTTCTTCCGAAGATACAGAGGGGCCACAGGTCGATTATTCGTTTGGTCAACGGGATGATTTTCTTTCCGGGGACAAGATAACCTCTGGTGAGACAATGACTTTGGCGATATTTGACTCGTCCGGTATCAATTTGACCGGAAGTTTGGGTCATGAAATTACGCTTGTTATTGATGGCAGTGTGGAGAATACCATTAATCTTACCGACCTATTTCAATATAGTCCAGGAAGTTATCTTTCTGGAACGATAGAATATGAGACGGGCTCGCTTTCTACCGGTATTCACTCATTTAAAGTGAAGGCTTGGGATAATGCCAATAATTCCGCGTTGGTTGAATTTGAAGCAGAGTTGTTGGCGAGCGGAGAATTTATGATGACGGAATTGATGAATTATCCAAATCCGATGAGAGAAAATACTGTTTTTTCTTGTTTGCTGAGTTCACCTGCAAGCCAGATCGATTTTGAAATATTCACCCTCTCCGGTCGAAAAATAAAATCCGAAACGATTGGATCGGTTCCAGCCGGATATAATGAGTTTTATTCCTGGAACGGAGATGATGCCGATTCTGACCGTATTGCTACGGGAGTATATATCTATAAGATCACAGCTGTTTCGGAGTTGTATGAAAAGACGATTGAATCATTTGGTAAAATAATTTTGGTTAATTAATACAGGAGGCCCTTAATGCGTAAACTAACTAACCTTTTAATACTGGTAGCATTTCTTTTGGGAATAAGTCCCGGCGTTTTTGCCGGCGTTTCTACCTCGGCTGTACTATTCTTAAGAATTGCCGCCGGAGCTCGTGCGGCGGGTATGGGAGAGGCTTTTGTTGCAGTCGCCGACGACGCTACCGCCACGCATTGGAATCCGGCCGGTTTGGGCAATTATCCGCTTTCAAGCAAATGGTTTGAGGTTGCGATTCCGGATGGTTTAAGACCATTTAAAAAGGTTACTTTTTACCAGAATGATGCCTCTGAGATTGATTATAACAAGTATGATATATGGGCAATATCAGAAAAGGGATTGGTTCGTTATAGCCGCAATAAATGGTATCGCGGTGATATTATTGAAACAAGAGCCGAACAATCGGCCGAATCGATTTTAAGAGATTATACCGGTTTGCAATCCGAAGATTTTGATGCCAGAGTTGTCGGACTTATGAATATAATCGGCGAGGCCAATAATGATTATCCTCGGAGTGAAATTGATTCTATTGAATCTGAGGTAATGGCCCATATTCCTGATGATTATGATGCCAGAGATGAAATAGAAAATGGTTTTTTTGCTTTGAAAGCTGCTTACAATCAATGTCTGATTGACTGGGAAAGGTTTAAAAGAATTGGCGTCGAATTTCGCAATGCCATTAAGGATTCAACTCTTTCCAAATCGGAAGTTGAAAAACTGCTTTTTACCGTTGAAAAGACCAAAAAACGGATTCTTGCTGAAGAGATTATTGTTCCGTTTGTGGTCAATTTTGAAGGCCAATTGACTGATATTGCGTCTGACAAAAAATACCTCTGGATTACATCCGATTCTGGATTGTATCGTTATGATAGAAAAGGATGGCGGCATTTCTTATCTGAAGACGAAAATATGCAATTAAAAAATATTACCGGTATCAAACTGAGTAAGAAAATGGCATATTTGAATACGGATCATGGTTTGCTGATATACGATGCCGGTATCTTCAAGATGCAGAACGCGCTTGATGGACTGCCGGAAAAAACGATATCAGGAGTTGCCGCCGCGCCTAACAACACTGCCTGGGCCATTGTTGAGGGTGATCTTTACCATTTTGATGGCAAAGTCTGGAAAAACTATTTTGAAATTGAGGATGTCCTGGATCAGACGGCCGAATCTATTTATCAGGGAATGAAAATATTTGATAACGCCAATGAAAAACCTGCTTTTCTTGAAAAGTATAAAATTCTGAATGAAGATCTTTCGACTCAGGAGGTTTTGAGTTCGGACGAAATTTTTGGAGATGTTTCAGATTTGATTGATTCACTTGGGACTATTAAAGCACTTGAAGTGATGCAGGATTCACTGGAAATGTATGAAGCTACTCAGGCGGATAGTACAGAAACGGAAACAGTATCAGAAGTGGTCCCTGCGGAAATGGAAAATAATCCGGCATTTACTGAGCAAGCGGTGTCTGAAAAAGTTTCTTCCGATTCAACTTTAACAACTATGGATTCGCTAAAGAGCAATAGCAGAACAATCAAGATTCCTTTCACCGCTGGAATACCGTTTGAAATTACGGCGATGGAAGTTGACAAGAAAAAGAATCTTTGGATCGGAACTGAGTATGGTCTTCTCAAATTTGATGGCAAAAAGTGGAAGCGGTACGGCTATCGTGATTACACTGTTGAAAATGATATAACTATTAGCGAACTGGCTTCAAGTCTTGTTAATGGGGATGAAAAGCGCGCCGGGAGACTGGCGACCAATATTAAAGAAGTTAATATGTTGGAATCCGACGTCTTGGTGGCCGGTCAGAAAATAGTGACCTACTCTAATCCGGCTGGATCAAAAATTAATGAAATCTGCCCGGTGGGAGATAAAATTTATTTTGGCACTGAAGGCGGAACGATATTTTTTGAGAATGGATGGTCAAGGTTTAACGAAGAAGGCCTTGGTGGCCAGGAAGTTACGAAAATTACTGAGGCCGATGACAATATGTGGTTTGCTGCCAATGACAAGATACTGATTCGTGCCGCCGCACGTTCCGAGGTGGTTATGATGCATGTCAACTGGCTTCCGGAACTTGCTGATGATATTTATTATGAGTTTTTCTCCTATGTTAAAAGTATCGAAGGTTGGGGAACGGTTGGCACCAATATCACTTTTCTTTCATACGGAAGTATTACTCGTACCGATGAAAATAGTAATGTCCTGGGAGAATTTTCGGCTTTTGATTTTGCATTGACACTTTCTTATGGAACTCCTTTGTCGCGTTCGCTTAGCGGAGGGGTTTCGGCCAAAGTGATTTACTCTCATCTGTCTGAGTTGGGAGCAGGCGAAGAGCAGGGTAGTGGAACGTCCACCGGTTTGGCTCTTGATATTGGCTTGTTATACAAACTCAATCGGCGTGTTTCTTTGGGTATGGCGATGACTAATATTGGTCCCGCGATTTCTTATATTGACGTTGCGCAGGCTGACCCGCTTCCTCGCAGTCTCGCCTTTGGTGTCGCCTGGACAGCTATTGAATCAAATTACAGCAATCTCTTGTTAACGATTGAAGCCAATAAATCTATGGTTGCAATCGGTGATATAAAAGACGAGCTCAAAGAGGTTGTCCTTAATGGAGGAATGGAGTATTGGTACGGATCATTCATTGCTCTCCGTGCCGGTTACATCTATGATCAGGAAGGTGAAATTAAAACACCTACGCTTGGCTTTGGTTTGGCTTATTACACATTTAAATTTGATTTTGCTTATATTCCTTCAAGTGAAAATGTTCCGCTGGCAAATACAATGAGATTGTCGCTGGGAGTTGGCCTCTAATTTTGGGAGAACCGAATTGAAGAAAAGAATAGGATTCTTTAATACATTATTAATATTAGTCTCGCTTCTGATGTTTCAATCAGTGACCGATGCCGGTGACAAAATATTAACGCCGCTTGCAGTTGAACGGCAAACGGCAGACAAAGATTCTCCAAAAGTTTTTTATAACGGTTTCTCATCCGACCGCTGTAACCGAAATATATTGAATCTGAAACGGGACAAACCGTGGAGGCTTCCAAAACTTTCGGCAACAATGGCCGATCCGCTTGACACCATTAGAATTTTGGTGATGCGGTTTGATTTTGAATATGAGATTCAGGATGATACAAATACTACCGGACGCGGTCGGTTTGATTTACGCGATACGGCAGCTTTTTTCGCAGAGTATGGTCATCTGATTGATCCCTCGCCGCATAATCTGGTTTATTTTGAAAAGCATATGGAAGCGTTAAATCGTTATTATTATCATGTTTCCGACAGTAATCTTATTCTGGAATGGGATGTTTACCCCAAAGACACCAATGGAGCGTATCATCTTCCCAATAAGATGGCGCATTATGGGGCGGGGCAGACTTTCGATGAGATAATACAAAATTTGGTTGATTCGTTTTTTATCGATTGTTTTCAATTAGTTGACAGCACCGAAGCCGGTTTGGTTTTTGCTGATTATGATGCCCATATTCTTTTCCATGCCGGTTCCGACCGTCAAAGTGATATTGGTTTTCCACCCACTACTTCAGACCTGTTTACCGGTTATATGCGACGCGGCGATGATAGAGATACCGTTTTTGTTGATAATCATACGTACGCTATTACCGATGCCATTGTTATGCCTGAGATGGCCTCGCAGGATAACCGTGCAACTGCTCTCAATGCAGTTGTGGCTCATGAGTTTGGTCATCAATTGGGTCTCGTTGATTTGTACCGGACAGATAATTTCTTTACCCAAGTGGGCGATTTTGCCCTGATGGACAATAATGGTTTCGGGACCGGGGTCGATCTTGGTTTTGAATTTGTTGGACGGGTTTTTGGAGTAATGCCGGTTTATATGTCTGCCTGGTCGCGGGCCTATCTTGGTTTTATTGAACCAGTTGTATTTCGGCAGAATGCCGATATCAGTCTGGTTGCCAGTGAGATGATTAGTTCCGGTGTCAGAATTGCCCGAATACCGATTACCGAATTTGAATATTATCTGCTGGAAAACAGACAGATCGATATCGACGGCAGGGGCGATCCGGCTCTATTGGCCGATTCGGCAACATCGGTTATTCAGGGACCGGTTTATTATAATCCGCTTGATGAGAGCAAAACTTTTACAAATGAATACGATTTTCTTCTGCCCGGTTCGGGGATACTTATCTGGCATGTTGATGAATCAGTAGCGGCGATGTCGGTGGCTGGGTCAAATTTTACCTTATTTGAAACAAATCGAGTGCAGTATGATCCGGAGCATCGGTTTCTTGAATTGATTGAGGCCGACGGTCTGGTCAATTTCGGCGGGAATTTCTACGCCGGATATGGAGATAGTGAAGATATGTACCGCGCCGGCAATAACACTTCCTTTACGCCGAATACAAATCCGCCATCAATCGGATATAATGGAACCAACAGCCATATTAGGATTACCGATATATCATCATCAAATACAACGATGACTTTCAATCTCGAATATGATCTTCAGTCTGAAAATTTTCCGAGACGAGTTGGTTATCCTGTATACGGTTTTTCGCCGATCACCGCCGATGTTAATGGCGACGGTACCGATGAAGTAATATCTGTTTCCGGTCGCAATCTTTCTGTAATCAACGAAGATGGCGGCGGTCTGTTTGAATCGTTGTCGCATCCGCCATATTATGATACATCGTATAACTCGGTCGGCCAGACAGCCGACTCGGTCCCGATTTTTGCTATGACACCACAGCTAATAACCAGCACACCCGTCTTTGGAGATTATGGATTTATGAATGATACGACCATAAAATCTTTAGTTGTTGGTGCCGGCAACAGTTTGTTTGCTTTTTCTTTTGATGATGAAGATGCCAATGGGCGAGCAGATACTCTTTTCCCTCCGATCCAATTTAGCGGTGGAACCGTCAAGTCTACATTTTTCGTCGATTCTATTTTAATTGTGGCCGTTGATTATGGCGCAAATATTCAATTATTCTCGCTGAATTTTAATACCAGATTTATGCAGCTTATAAATACAATTGATGAAGAGGATCCATTTGGCTTTGCTTTGGCAGGTAATTCAATCGCTACATTAGCCGGAGTCGATTCCAGTTATGTCGATCTTTATCTGGTCGACTCAAATAATGTTTTTTGTGATACCCTTAACGGATATTTTAAATATGGACCGGTGACGGTTGATCTGGATCGTGATGATACCTTGGAAGTGATTGTTGCGACCGATGATGGTATCTTGAAAATAATATCTATTGATCCGGAAGCGGCTGTGAATCCGTTTATAAAAGAAGTCGAATACGATCTTGGCGATTCGATTTTCGCCAATCCGGTTGTTGCCGATCTGGATGCTGATGGCTATGCTGATATAATTCTTTGCGGAAAAAATAAAATTTATGCTCTCAATCGTAATTTGACCCCACTCGCCAATTTCCCGATTCAAATAGACCGCCGGTTCCCTGACCTGATCGTCTTATCACCGCCGGTGGTCGCCGATATCGATAATGACGGCCGACAAGATATTATTGTGACGACCTCGAATGGCAATTGCTATGCCTTTGGCCCTGATCCGCTTTTTGGTTTTCCGCTTCCGATTGGCGGCATAGGGGTTCAGTCAGTTCTTCTTAATGGCTCTCAATACGGAGATGCCGATTTTAAAAATATTGCAGCCTTCGGTTACGGATCGCCGGTGATATATGATAAAACAACCGGTGGCGGTCTTGGTTATCTTGGTGGTGATGGCTGGTTTTATTCATGGGATGTCGGGTATAATGTTTCACTGGCACATTGGCCGATGTACGGCGGTAACTATTCGGGCAATAATTCCCTGTCAGTTGATGAATTAATTGACCCGGTGGTTTTTGCTGACCGTTTCTCGGATGATGATTTCTACTGCTATCCCAATCCGACTTTGGATGGCCGGACAACGATTCGATATTTTCTCGGTGAACCGGCCGATGTGACCCTGAGTTTTTATGATATGATTGGTAATTTGGTTGGCGAACAAAATCTGAACGGGGTCGGCGGTGTTCCCAACGAATATGACTGGAACGGATCATTTCTGCCGAGCGGCGTCTATCGCTGCATTATCAAAG
>JAUVBC010000322.1 GCA_030591405.1 Candidatus Zixiibacteriota bacterium | reverse complement strand
TGAAAAACCGGCCTTTATCAACAAGCCCCAAGGGGTGTGCCATCCGGCCAAAAAAGACAATAAAAAAAGCCCGGCAAAATACCGGGCTTTGGAAATTATATTTCAACAATTATTCAGAAGTGCACATGGTGTATTGATATGTCCAATACTGCATATTGCTAATGGCGGTCACAGTGGCAACACCATTAGAAATAGTTGCCGTGATCTCCCAAGAACGGGCAGTCATCACCGGGAATGCATCGGCCGTCACGGTATATGAAACATTCATGTCCAAACCAATAGTACCGGAACAAGGGCATCCATCGACCCAAAGATCATCACCGCCGCGAACGACTTTTACATTTGCGAGAGTTGCTTCGACGCCATAAACAGCATCAATAGTCGAATCGACTCCGGCATAATGGTGTTCCACAAGGAAATTATCAAATCCGCTGATTGAAGCGGTATCGGAATCAAGTCCCTGTAATTCGAAATCGAAATAACCGGATAAGTCGGTATGAGTTGCGGTAGTGGCATCATTATCCAATTCCCAATGTCTGATATATCTGAGATAATCAAGACCATCGGATAAATTAAGGTACAAATCATCATTCATAAATTTCACCGAATCGGTAAAAGTATATGAATAACTTGTGTAATACTGAGCATACTCAGTCCAATGCCAGCCATTGGAGTAACCTTCAAGATATATCGGTGTGCCGATTTTGTTTATACCGCCACCTGGATCGGCATTGATGTCAATAATTTCCAAATCCTTTGGGTCTTGATTTTCTTCATCCAGATAGATTTTGTCCAATGCCATTGAATAAACAACATTGACAGTATCCAGATAATTATTGACTTGATCCTGAACAATCAGAAAACCGGGATCGGTCTCGACACCGGGTGCAATACTGGTTGAAAGACTTGAATCTGAGGAACAGCCGGCCCAGCATAACATCATGAGCATAGCCGCAATGGCAAGTCCCGGGTTAACAAATTTTGGACGCATCCTTTTCTCCTTTCACGACCTCCCGGCCCGGGACCGACTATCGATTATTCTCTTTAATGCTCAAGCATAAAAGTCATAATCGCCTTCTGGACATGCAATCTGTTTTCGGCTTCATCAAAGACTACCGAGTGAGGACCGTCGATAACTTCGTCGGTGATCTCGCGTCCCCGTTCAGCCGGTAAGCAGTGCATTACCAGACAGTCTGGATTGGCTCCGGACACTAATGCCGCGTTTACTTGAAACTTATGTAATACCTCTTGTTTTTCATTTATCTGATCTTTTTGCCCCATAGAGGCCCACACATCAGTATAAATTACATCGGCATCCTTAACAGCTTCTTTAGGATCGTCGGTCATTAGAATTTTACTGTTTTTGTTTTGCATAGCTTTGTCCAGCATACCCTTATCCGGCGGAGTCGACTTATCGGTACCAATTCTTAGATCAATCGGTATTAAAGAGGCGAGGTTCAGCCAGCTATTGCAGACATTATTACCATCGCCAAGATAGGCTATTTTGTAGACATCTTTTTTCATATGTTCCATGATCGTCATATAGTCGCCCATAATCTGGCACGGATGCACCAGATCGGTCAGGCCATTGATAACCGGCACGGTGGCATGTTCGGCCAAACCGGTGACATCGCTGTGAGCAAAAGTACGAATCATTATCAAACCAACCATCCGGGATAAAACCTTGGCAACATCCTGGACAGATTCTCTGACTCCGATCTTAATCTCTTTGTCGGTTACATAAAGAGAATTTCCGCCCAATTCATATATTCCAACTTCAAATGAAATGCGGGTGCGGAGCGATGCTTTAGTGAAAATACATGCGGCTGATTTTCCTGCTAACGGTTTCGGCGAAATCTCACCACTTTTCATTTTAGCGCATAATTCAAAAATTTCAAATATTTCATCTGCCGTGCAGTCGGCAATTTCTGTAAATGATCTGGCCATGATAGCTCCTTTCGATATGTATAGTTAAAAACCGCCGAAAGAATATAGATAGACCTGCTTAATGTCAAGAAATTTGAGTCTATTATTAGATAATATCGTTAGTTTTGAAGAAAAAAAGGGCCTGATTTAAATAAACGAGGCGCACTTTTAAAAGTGTGCCCAATATTTTCTGGTATTTGAGAAAAGGAAGTTAAATAAGGTAAAACCTGAATCCCAAACGAATCCCAAAACTATTTTCATTATTGCGATGTAGTAAATGAAATGGGAACAGAGTTGTATTAAATTGATGATCATAAAAAGTCGTTCTCTGATAATTTACCGACGCATTAACTGACAGTGAATTAAGAAGTACATAATCAGATTGTAATGAAATTGTCAAATTCTTTAAGTCGGTGGCTGACTCTTGAGTCACAAGAACATAATCAACAACCAACGAGGATGACCATCTGTATTTATGATCGATTGTAAAATTCGCGGAAGCCCCATATATAGACTGTTTGTCTCCCCCCTTCAAATTTTTACTATAATTAAGAGAGAGAATTAATTGTTTGTTATAATCGGTTGGGAGCGTATATCTTAGTGACGCAAATAAATCAAGTCGGTAGTCCATATCATCAAAAAAACCGTCAGAAAGATCTCCGCCATTAATCAAATTATTATAAACGCCGCCCTTAATATGCCAACCGGTAAATCGCTCGGAAGTCTTATAAATTGGGGAATTAAGTATCTGTCTGATTTTCATGGCCTTTTCCGGTTTACCGGTAATTTCGGCCAGATCATTATAAAATTCGATTTCGGCATCATCTCTATATTCTGCGGTATAATATTCATTGTTGTATTTTTCAATAATTTCAGCCAACTTAAGTAATGATTCATCAGATAAATCTGCCCCTATTTCTTTTGCAATTATATACGATTGAACGACATTTTTTACACCGATAACTCGACCATAACCAATACCGATTGGAATTGAATAAGAACTTCCAAAAGTATTATCATCATTATCCCAGAAATTAAATCTATTACTGATTCCAACTCCAGAATTAATAAAGACGCCTTTATCATCTTTTAAATACCAATTTGCATTTCTGTTGAACAT
>JAUVBC010000157.1 GCA_030591405.1 Candidatus Zixiibacteriota bacterium | reverse complement strand
TCATTTCTAATGAATCTAACTATGTCAGGCTTATTAATATATTTAGCATTAAAAATCAGGTCATGCGCCAAAAAACTCCTGCCAAGAAGTGATAAACCGCCAGAGATGGAGGAACACGATTCACCACCAAAGTGGTATTAAAAATTGATTCTATTGCTTAAACTGTCAAACCCCACCCAATGGGTGGGATACAATTTAATTACTGACCAATAGACTCTATTTTCGTGGGTGGTAAATTGCCTCAAAATTAATATGGGCAGACAGGAATGTCTGTTCTACTAAAACTTAACAAAACAATTGAATCTATTATATATTGCCATGTTGTCTGAATTGTGATATTTATACAAAACTATGGCTTTGGATAACATGATTTCGACATTTATCGGGTTGGGAAATATTGGGGATAAATATACCGGGACGCGACATAATCTTGGTTTTGAGCTGTTAAATCAACTATGTCGGAAATGGGCAATTAAGCCTAAAGCCGGTTCAGGGAATTATTATATAGCGGAATATTCATTTAAAGGCTCAAGTATCAGACTTATTTGGCCGACCACATATATGAATAATTCCGGTTTGGCGGTAAAACAGATTCTGGAAAAATTTGATTTATCTCCTGAAAATATAATTGTCTTATGCGATGATATTAATCTGCCTCTGGGAACAATCAGAATCCGAACCGGCGGCTCAGATGGTGGTCATAACGGTTTGGGATCGATTATCTACTCCCTTGAAACCGATAAATTCCCTCGTCTCAGGATGGGTGTTGGGCCGCTTCCGGAAAAAACCGATCAAATCGAGTTTGTCTTGGGCCAATTCGGTGATAAAGAGCAGGAAATTGTAAAGAAAATGCTTGTGGAATCGGGGGAAGCAGCAGTATATTTGGTAAAGAATCGTCTCGAGAAGGCGATGAGAGAATATAACATGAACCCTGCTCCGGATATAACGCAATAGTTCGGGGCCGTTTGAACCTTTAACGTCCATAGGGAGGATCTTGAATGCGTACATATGAATCTACGTTTATTCTAAGTCCCCAGGCAGATGATGCCGCTTTCGACCAACAGATCAAAGCCATTACCGATTTAATCGGCAACAATGATGGCAAAATTATTAAGGAAGACCGCTGGGGTATTCGCCGGATGGCCTATCCTATCAAAAAATTCACCCAGGGATTTTACACCCGGCTGGTTTTTGAAGGCAACAGCAAGCTTTTGACGGAGTTGGAAAGATTCTACAAACTGGAAGAACCTTATATCCGTTACCTGACTATCATTTTTGAGGGTGATCCCCACGAAAAGATATTTGATGATGCCGATTCCGACTCAAATAGAGCTCCTCATGCAAAACCGGCTGAAAATCGTGAAAAACCAGTTCCGGCAAAAGAAGCTATTGAGCCTGTCCCTGCAGAAGCAAAAGTCGAAAAGCCAGCGACAGAGACAGCCGCTTCAGAACCGGTTGTCAAAGATGAACCAGAAAAGACAGAGGAATAAGGATTGCCAACTGCGTTTATATTTATAAACACGATTCGAAGGAATTAAAATATGTATAAAAAACAATTTAAAAAACCGAATGAATTTAAAGCCGCTTTTAAAACGAGAAGACGTAAGGTCTGCCGTTTTTGCGAAGACAAAGTCAGAGTTATTGGTTTTTATAATGACCGTGTCCTCAGAAGATTTGTCAATGAACGTGGGAAAATTGTGGCCCGTCGTGTCTCTGGCAACTGCGCTTTTCATCAACGTCGTTTGACCACAGCAATTAAGCGCGCTCGTCATCTGGCAATTATGCCGTTCACGAGCGAATATTACAGATAGTAAGAGAGAACAAGCAAGGAATAAAGTGGCCCTTTGGGATAATATAGAGCAGGTGACCAACCCATCCGGAATACTGACCATTTTGGCATTTCCGGTTGTAATGGGAATACCGGTGATCGGATATTTGATGGAAACAATAGCGTTGTTTTTTGTCATACTATTCGCATTCCGGAGACGTTATCTGTTTTTGGCCGTTTCGATATTTGGATCACTCTTTCTGGCAATTCTAATGTTTGGAACCGATATTCTGATAATCAGCATGTGGGCCAAGGCGATTATACCTGGAGCCTTATTGGGTTATTTGATTGCTTCGGGGATGTCTATTCAACGGGTTTTTGTGTTATCCATTTTATCGATCACTGCGGTTGTACTTATCCTTTTTTGGCAGGAGAAAACGGCTATTTTCCAGGCTCTTGATAAAACTCTGAGCTGGATAGAAGGCGGCCTTGCCGGGACATCCAATCAGGCAGGTGAAATGATCGAGTTAATGAGGCGAACGATAACGGTTATCAAGCGATTGATACCGGCTTTTATGATTTTATCGGTGGTCTCTCAGCTTTTTGTCGGCTGGGTATTACTGGTAATATTTTTAAAAGCTATCGGAGAATTTTTCCCCGGGTTCGTTAATTTCTATTATTGGAAAATGCCCGATTATTATCTGTATATAATTGGATTGGCGGTGATGGTACGTCTCATCGGAGGCGAACTGCTGATGGTTGTGGCTGATAATATTATTCTGCTTATCGGATTCTTTTATGCTGCTTTTGGATTTGCATTGTTTGAGTATTATTTAAAAAAAATCAAGCTCTCACTTTTTTTGAGAGTCCTGTTTTATATTGGGTTTATCTTTCTGCAACTACCCGGTCTGATATTGGCCGCAGTGGTTGGGCTGTTTGACAGCTACTTTGACTTTCGTAATGTCAAAGCAAGAATGATTGGATAGTTTTGAAAATGAATGAAAGGATTAAAATATGAAAATAATTTTACGGCAGGATATATCGTCGCTGGGCAAAGCCGGCGAAGCGATTGAGGTTAAATCCGGCTATGGCCGTAACTTTCTGATTCCCCGTAATATGGCAGTGGTTGCCACCAAGGGTAATCTTAAGGCGATCAATGAGATCAAATCTCAGAATGAACTCAGAGAAAAGAAACTAAGAGCCGAAGCTGTCAGACTCAAAGATAAACTCGAAAAATTGTCTTTGACTTGTGATGTTCTGGTTGGCGAAGAAGACAAAATTTTCGGATCAGTGACATCCCAGAATATTGTTGATCTAGTTGCCGCTGAAGGTTTCAAAATTGACAAAAGAAATGTTGTCCTTGATGAAGCTATTAAATCACTTGGTGTCTTTACGGTGCAGGTTAAAGTAGAAAAAGATGTTATCGCCAATGTGAAGTTATGGGTAATCAGGAAGGAATAGTTTGTGGCGATGTTAGAGACAAGGGTCGATGGTCTGGCTCTGGATGTTACGACTAATTCACCGGTAGTTATACTATCGCCCCTGAAACTCAATAAAGTTCTGCCTATCTGGATCGGTCATTCCGAGGCCTGGGCAATCGCAATGGAACTTTCGGCAATACCATCCAAACGTCCGATGACACATGATCTGATGCGCATGATTGTCACCGCTTTTTCGGCGGAAGTTGAAAGAGTTGAAATCACTGCCTTGCGTGAGCAGACTTTTTACGCCCGCGTTTTGCTGAAAACAGACGGAACCAGTCTCTCGGTTGATTCACGGCCATCGGATTCAATTGCGCTGGCCTTGAAAGCAAAGGCGCCTATTTTTGTTGATGAATCACTGTTCCATCTGGGAGAGGGATTATCGGGGAAACCGGATTCAAATGACAAACAGATGCCGCCTTTCAGCAATAATCCCGAATCACTCAAAGACAGATTAAAACGAATAAATCCTGAAGATTTTGGAAAATATTCATTGTAGCCAACGGTAAATAAATATGAATAAAAACGGTAGATTTAGAACAAAGGATTGTCTTGAATCTATAACCCTGTTTTTGCTGCTTACGATCTTATTATGGCCGATATCAGTTTCTGCCGATGATGACGCTCTTTATAATCGGGCTCATCGTCTACTGAATCAGAAACAATATTCCGAAGCACAACAGATTTTCTCGCAACTTTCAGATTTCGGCGGTGATATCCAGATGGGTCCGTCCTATCAGTATTTTTCAGCCAAATCCGGATATTACGCTGGATATCTTGAAGAAAGTTTGAAAGATTTTAATCATGTCATCAACCGTTATCCGCAATCGAGCTTTGTCCCTTATGCCTATTTTTTCTCCGGAAATATCAACTGCTTTTTGGCAAAAGCTGATCAGGCGGCAATAGCGTATAGCAACGCCTATAAAATATCGCGGGACAGCAAACTCGATAAACTGGTTATCGAGTCGTTGAAGGGATTAGCTGAAAAAGTACCATCGGCGGTAATTGAAAATTTAGAAGTATCAACGATTCCGGCAAAAAAACGGTGTGATCTGTTGGTCCCGCTGTGCCAGTCGTTGATAAAGGGTAACAGTTTTCAGTCGATCCGATCGCTTCTTTCAGGCTGCTCATCGGTGGAGGCAGAGCGGCTGATCGCACAGGCTGAGATGTTGTTAAAGCAACAGGTTGAGATCGGTATTCTGGTTCCACTTTCAGGTGAGATGCAAAAATTTGGTGAGGCGATGCTTGACGGTATCCATCTGCAGCTTGATAAATACCGTATCGAAACCGGACGAAAAATTACGCCGGTCGTTTATGATACCCGCGGCGATGAGATCGAGGCGGCTAGAATCCTGCGACGTTTATCGGCAAGTGGTGTGGCAGCGGCAATCGGTCCCTTGACCAGCAATGAAGCTGCTGTTTCATCAGCGGTTTTAGCCTGCGGCGACCTGCCTTTGATTATTCCGGCGGCAAGTCAATCCGGTCTGACCGAATTGTCATCGAGCTGTTTTCAATTAATGCCGAATTTGGCCTGGCAGGGTCGTAAAATGGCCGATTTTGCTGTGAGTCAACTTGGTGCCGATACGGCGGCGATATTTACGCCAACTACACCGGAAAACCTCAGGATGGCTCGTGCTTTCGAGACTCGATTTATTGAACTTGGCGGTACAATTATCTGCACCGAGTATTTTCGAACCAAAGAAACCGATTTTGGCCCATACGTTAAAGATATCAAATCTCAAATTATTGGACAGTTGCTTGACTCTATCATTTTTCTAAACAATGATGGCGACACGATCGAGGCTGAAGAGGTTCCGGTATGGCTGGATTGTATTTATATTCCGGCTGAGGCAAACCAACTTCGAATGATTTTGCCCCAGATCGATTTTTACAGCCTGAATACTACCTATCTTGGTGGTGATGGCTGGGGTGCTGATCGTGTATACAAGCTTGGCGATCATATTACCAAAACCTGTTACTTCAGTTCAGGGCGCATCGAAAGCGGTGCCAGCGAAAAGGCGCAGCAGTTTATGGCTGATTTTGACGTTAAATATGGGCATCAGCCGGGGCATCTCGAAACGGTCGGATATGATGCGATGTCGCTTATCAGTCTCGCCCTATCCAATGGGCAGTTTTCCCGGGCCGATATTAAGCAATACCTTTCGACCATAAGAGGTTTTGTCGGCGCTTCGGGTAAGATAACGTTTGGACAAAAACATGAAAATATTGAGTTGCCTGTTTTTAAAATCGAAAGCGGGACTCCAATTAAGGTAAATTTCTAATTGTGACAGAACCGATAGAAAATAAAGAAGCAAAACTTCTTGATTATATCAGACAGTACAAATCTGTTCTGATTGCTTTTTCGGGCGGTTTGGATTCGACCATGGTTTTATGGGCTTCGGTTAAAGCAATCGGTGCCGAAAATGTTTATGCGGCGACTTCCGAATCGGCTTCTTTTGCAACAGGTGAGGCGGAAGATTCCAAAAAGTTCGCTTC
>JAUVBC010000294.1 GCA_030591405.1 Candidatus Zixiibacteriota bacterium | reverse complement strand
GAGACATTTTCCTGATTTTGAAATTTCTTTTCAAGATTCTCTATCAGGTCGCGATCGATCTCGAAACTAAAAAGTTTTGCCCCGGTTGAGGCAATCAGTTCGGTTAAAGTCCCCCGCCCGGAACCTATCTCAAAAACTGTATCGTCGCTATTTATCTCAAGCAGGTTGACTATTTTTCGGACAACCTTTTTGTCGGCTAAAAAAACCTGCGAGAATCTTTTTTTTGGATATCTGCCAGGCATAATTATGTCCTATCCGCCAAAAATCTCAACAAGGCGGAAAAGTTTCTGGCAGTTTCGATCGGTAATTTTTTCTACTTCTGCCAGCTTTATTTTTTTAAGATCAGCAACTTTTTCGGCAACATATTTTACATAGGCTGGCTGATTTTGTTTTCCGCGAAACGGAACCGGCGCCAGATAAGGACAATCAGTTTCAATAAGAATATGTTCCAATGGAATCTCCTCGGCCACCGAAGCCATCATTGCCTTATTAAATGTCACCACACCGCCAATTCCTATATGGAAACCCAGATCAATCACCTCATACGCTTCATCAATTGTCCCGGGGAAACAATGAAAAACTCCACCCGGCAATTGTGCGGCATAATCCTTGACGATCTCAACCGATTCCCTAAAAGAATCCCGGGTATGGATAACCACCGGCAGATTTTTTTCAACCGCGATTTCCAATTGTTTTCTGAAAACATCTTTCTGAATATCCCGTGGTGACAGATCACGATAATAATCAAGCCCGATCTCACCGACACCGACTATTTTTTTATTATCAAGCAGACGATAGATCTCATCTTCGACATTATTATTATATGTTTTGGCATCATGCGGGTGAATCCCGACTGTACCAAAGATACAATCATGCTTTTCGGTCAGCTTTGATGTTCTTCGTGAAGATTCAAGATCAGCACCAATATTAATAAAAGTATGAATCCCGGATGCAACTGCGCTTTCGATGATCTCCAAACGATTGTTATTAAAATCTTTGAAATCGAGATGGCAATGCGAATCTATCATCAGCCGATAGTTGCTCCCGATGGCAGATCATTTTCCAAAGTGACCAACGTCAGTTTTTTGCCTTTTGATGCTGCCAGAAGCATCCCGTTTGACTCAATTCCCATAATTATGGCCGGTTTGAGATTTTTCACTACAATAATTTTTTTGCCAACCAAATCTTCGGGAGCATAATGTTTGGCGATACCGGCGACGATCTGTCTTTTCTCGGAACCGATCTCTATCTGAATCTTCAGAAGTTTTTCCGCCTCTTCAACTTTTTCGGCCTCCAGTATTTCGGCCACAACCATTTTGACTTTGCCAAACTCTTTGATATCAATCAGTCCCTCAACGCCATCTTTTTTCTTTTTTGATTTTTCCTCTTGCTGGCCTTTGGTTTCAGCTTTCTTCTCATCAATTCGCGGGAAAATAGATTTTGTTATTTTTATTTTAGAACCGGGTGTCAAAATATAAAAAGTACGGGCATCGAGATTGTTCATATCTTTTTGAGTCAAACCAAGAACCGAGAATATTTCCATCGTTTTGGTTGGCATCGTCGGATTCAACATAATGGCTATAATCCGAATCACTTCGGCGCAGGCGTAAAGAACTCCACCCGCCTTCTCTTTTTCGCCCTCTTTGATCATTTTCCAGGGAGCATTATTATCAAAGAAGCGGTTGGTCGACCGAACCAAATTCATGGTCTCATCAATTACCGACCCGATCCTGAAATTGTTAATATGATTCTCAACTTTTTCAGGAAGATCTTCGGCCTCGGAAATTAATTCCTGAACTCCTGTGGCACCATCGGTCGGCTCCGGAAGTTTTCCGTCAAAATTAGCCTCGATCATTTTGACCACCCTCGAAACCAGATTCCCCAGATCATTAGCCAGATCGCTGTTGTATTTGGTCACAAAACGATGACGCTTGATATCGCCATCAGCACCAAATGGATATTGGGTTAAAAGCAAATATCGTGTCGCATCGGCTCCAAACTGATCGACCAGTTCGACCGGATCGATCTGATTGCCCAGCGTTTTTGACATCTTTTCACCATCGACCGTAAAAAAGCCATGCAGAAAAATCGTTTTTGGTAATGGTAAATTGGCCGCCAGAAGCATCGCCGGCCAGAAAATACAATGAAACTTCAGAATATCTTTGGCCATCAGGTGGACCGTCTCTGCTTCATACCACCATTTCTTCAATAGCTCTTCATCGCGCCCATATCCAATAGCTGTGATATAATTAGATAGAGCTTCCACCCAGACATATACTACCTGCGAGGGATCAAACGGCAGTGGGATACCCCATTTTACTTTTTCACGCGATAGAGAGAAATCAAAAAGCTCCTGATTCAATAAACCAAGAACCTCGCGACGACGTTCATCGGGCAGAATTACCAGTTCATTTGATTCAATTAGCTCTTTGATCTTATCAAGATATCCGCTCAGCCTGAAAAAATAATTTTTTTCCTCAAGCAGTTGCGGTGTTGTTTTATGATCGGGACAAATTCCATCAACCAAATCCTTTTCGGTCAGGAATTTTTCACATCCGGTGCAATACATACCTTCATAGGTTCCGGTATATATAACCGCTTCACCATCATCGGTTGTCGCCCCATGAAGAACCGTTAATAACTGCTTGACAGCATTTTCGTGCCGCTCTTCGGTGGTCCGAATAAAATCATCATACTCAATATCAAGCTTGTTCCAGGCATTCTTAAAATGATTAACGACCTCGTCGCAGAATTTCTGCGGCTCAATACCGGCCGCGGCGGCAGCTTCGGCAATCTTATTTCCATGCTCATCGGTACCAGTTAAGAAAAAGGCATCTCGCCCATTAAGACGATGATATCGCGCCAGCAAATCGGCAGAAATAGTTGTGTAGGAATGCCCGATATGCGGACGATCATTTACATAATAAATCGGGGTCGTAATATAGAAAGGCTTCATCAATTTTTGCCTCCCTGATTATTGTTATTTCCACTATTCTGATTGGAGTTATTTTGAAAAGGTTTCGAACCGGTTTTGATAACATCAATGAGATTATCTCCAGAAATTTTAATTTCTTCTCCGTGCGCGTCTTTTACAATCATATAATCGTCGAGAATTGAAATCTTATCCACTATTCCTTCAATACCATTTCTCGAATATCTCTCGCCAATTTCGGGATATTTCTTACGAACAGTGGTATAATATTCAAGCTCATATTTCAGGCAACAGAGCAGTCGGCCGCAGTTTCCCGATATTTTTGACGGATTAAGCGAAAGTCCCTGCTCTCTTGCATCTTGAGTTGAAATCGGCTCAAATTTAGTCAGAAATGCGGCGCAGCATTGCTGAAGACCGCAAACGCCAAAACCGCCGATCCGTTTCG
>JAUVBC010000164.1 GCA_030591405.1 Candidatus Zixiibacteriota bacterium | reverse complement strand
TTCATCACACCATCGTAGGGAGATGGTATCTCAACATTAATTTTGTCGGTCATAATCTCAACCAGGGCATCATCAACCTTGATTGTATCACCCTCATTTTTAATCCATTTGACCAGTGTTCCCTCAACAACTGATTCGCCCAACGGCGGTACCACCACCTTGTATTCCATAGTGCCTCCCTAATATTCAATAATTTTTTTGACTGCTTTTGATATTTTCTCAGCATTCGGCAGGAAATAATGCTCCATTGGCGGTGCAAATGGTACTGCCGGAACATCAAGTCCGCAAACGCGCGTTACCGGTGCATCAAGATAATCAAAAACTTCTTCCATTATTGTCGCCGAAATTTCGGCCATAACACCACCGGTTTTTGAACTTTCCTGAACCAGAACTGCTTTTGAGGTCTTTTTAACCGATTCCAATATCATTTCACGATCCCAGGGTAAGATCGTTCTCATATCGATAACTTCCGCCGAGATACCATCTTTTTCCAATGCCAAAGCAGCTTCCATTGAACGATGATACATCAAACCATAGGAGACCAAAGTAACATCACTGCCTTCTTTTCTCAATGCAGCTTTACCGATCGGGACTGTAAAATCATCTTCGGGAATCTCTTCCTTGATCCAGCGGTAAAGTCTCTTGTGTTCAAAATAAATGACCGGATCATCACCTCTAATGGCTGATTTCAATAATCCCTTGGCATCATAAGGAGTAGAAGGCATTACCACAATCAGACCCGGCTGTGAGAAAAACCACTGTTCATTCGTTTGTGAGTGATACAGTCCTCCGCCGATATCGGCACCGCAGCAGACCCGCATGGTCATCGGACAGGTCCACTGCCCGCCAGAGCGGTATCTTAATTTGGCCATCTGCTGAATAATCTGATCCATTGAAGGGGTAATAAAATCGGCAAACTGAATTTCGGGCACAGGCCGCAGCCCGACCATTGCGGCACCGACCGACCCGCCAGCGATATAAACTTCGGAAATCGGGGAATCGATCACTCTCTCAGCACCATATTTATCGAGTAAACCTTTGGTTGCCTTGAAAACGCCGCCGTAAATTCCAATATCTTCGCCGATTAAAAATACTTTTTCATCACGCGCCATTTCTTCATCAAGCGCTTCGGTAATTGCTTCTATAAATGTTGTTTTTTTCATTTTAGCCCCTTTACCAATCTACTCGTCGGACAGGGAACTGTTCCGAATAAACGTCGTTATAGGCTTCTTCCGGATCAGCATATTTATCTTTATCGACTGCGTCTATTGCCTCATCAATTTCCTGATTAAACTGTTCGACCAATGCTTCTTTTTTGGTTGTGGTAAGAAGGCCAATATCCATCAATGTTTTTTCAGCAAACTTAATCGGATCTCTGCTTTTCCAATCTTCCAATTCCTGACTGGTGCGATAATCGGCCGGATCGATTTCAGAATGACCATACCAGCGATAGGTCTTACATTCAATTAAGGTCGGACCGTCACCTTTTCGCGCACGGTCAATTGCCTCAACAGCAGTTTTGTGAGTGATGAAGACGTCATTGCCGTCAATTGTAACACCGGGGAAACCGTAAGCTTTGGCGCGGTCGGAAAAATCTGTAATTGCGGCTGCCAAAGATGCAGGGACCGATTCAGCCCAGAGATTATTCTGGCAGATATAGACTATTGGCAATTTATAAATACCGGCATAGTTAAGCGCTTCATGCCAGCCGCCGCGAGCCGTAGCACCTTCGCCAAAAAATGCCAATACCACATTATCTTTTTTCTGAATCTGAAAACCCATGGCACAGCCAGTCCCAACAACGGTTTGCCCGGCCAATGTCGAGGAAGGGGCAATAACACCTTTTGCTTTCCAACCATAGTGGCAGGGATGACTTTTCCCTTTATCCGGCGAACTTTCACGGGCATAAATCTGGCCGGCGATCTTATCAAGCGGAACACCTTTGGTGACACTGGCGCCGATCTCACGGTGTGACGGGGCAATTAGATCCTCATCGCGAAGTCCATAAGTTGGTCCGACAGTAGACGCATCCTGACCAACCGCTGAGAAATAAGTTCCGGCGAATCGGCCCTGGCGATACAGCTTGCGGAAGCGCTCATCCAGCAGTCTGGTTTTTAGCAGATTTGAAAAAAGCCCCAGCATGGTTTCATCGGGCAATCCAATCTGATCTGTTTTCGATTTTACCGTTTTCTTTTTGGAAGCGGGCATTTAACCTCCTGATATAATAAAATATATAAATTCACTATTCTAATCAAGTCGTTGTCCTCAAAAATATTACTGTTTTTACGCTGAAGTCGAATCAGGTGGGAATTTTATTCCCTCCCCATTCTACTTCACCCTATCTTAATTGTCAATAACTTTATATAGTTTAACTGATATTACGGCTTAATATTGGATTTAGTTTGACTAAAATAAAGCAATATTTAGATGATAAAAAGCGTCGGAATTGTCGCTGAAACCAGTCATTTAGAGGATGTGTTTGCGATAAGATTAGGCAAAAAATCAAATTATCTGTTGGATTGAAATAATAGTTGACGGAACGGCTTGTTGTCAGTTTCTTACTGCAATGAAAAAGCTGATATGGGTTATAAATTGCTTTTAAAGGAAAAGCTGCATGGAGAAATATATTTGCGATATTTGTGGCTGGATCTATGATTCAATGGAAGGTTGGATTGAGGAAGGAATTGAATCTGGAACATCATTTGAGGATTTGCCGGATGATTTTATATGCCCCGAGTGTGGTGCTGGTAAAGATGAATTTTCGCCGGAAAAGAATAAGAGAAATAACATAATGAAAAAGGAATTGAATAAATCATGGCTGTTAAAGAGCTAAACTCTATTGTAAGTCAAAGAATTGAAGTAACCCCCAGTTTGGTTAAGTTGAGAGTTGTTCCAGATGGATGGGAGTTACCGGATTTTAAACCGGGGCAGTACGGCGTTTTGGGATTGCCAGGCTCGGCGCCAAGGTCACCTTCCGCCGACCCCGAAGAAAGTCAGATTGATCCTGAAAAAGTAATAATGCGAGCCTATTCAATTGCTTCATCGTCGGTTGCCAAAGAATATATTGAGTTTTATATCGGACTGGTTCGTTCCGGTTCACTAACCCCGAGGTTATTGAATCTAAAATCAGGCGATAAAGTATGGATGGGGCCCAAATTTAAGGGAATGTTTACATTATCAGAGGTCCCCAGTGAATTTAATTTGGTTTTAGCTGCCACTGGAACCGGAGTCGCTCCGTATATAAGTATGATCCGCTCGGAATTGGCCGAAGGGGTCAGGCATCGCTTTGCGGTTATCCATGGTGCCTGCCATTCCACCGATTTGGGCTATAATGATGAGTTGAAAACTCTGGCATTGGCTAATAAGAACTTTACATATTTACCGATCCTGAGTCATGCACACGAGGAAGTTATTCCATGGAAGGGGCATGAAGGTTTTGTTCAGAAATTATGGACCGATGGCACCATTGAAAAAGCCTAGGGATTAAAACCGACTCCGGAGAATACGCATCTGTTTCTGTGCGGGAACCCATTGATGATACAGTCTATGTTGGAAATGCTGGAAAAAGAAGGTTTTAAGAAGCATTCAAAAAAGGAAGCGGGACAGGTTCATACAGAACAGTTTTTTGTAAAACTTTAGATTTTTTAATATGGAATTGGGATATATATGATTGATTGGTTTGCGAACTTACATCCTATTATGCAGGCACTGTTGGCAACTATTTTTACATGGTTTATGACAGCGCTGGGAGCAGCGCTTGTTTTTCCTGTAAAAGAGATACCGCGCAAAACGCTTGATGGTATGCTTGGTTTTGCCGCCGGAGTTATGATAGCGGCCAGTTATTGGTCGCTGCTGGCACCGGCAATCGAGATGTCTGAAGGGCAGGCGATCCCTTCATGGGTACCTGCTGTCGTAGGTTTCTTAGCCGGTGCATTTTTCTTAAGGCTGATAGATATGATCTTGCCACACCTTCACCCCGGAATGGATATTAGCGAGGCCGAGGGTGTCAAAACTAGTTGGCAGAGAACCACTCTTTTGGTTTTGGCAATTACGCTGCATAATATTCCGGAAGGTCTGGCTGTTGGCGTTGCGTTTGGTGCCGCGGCGGCCGGTTTGGAATCGGCTACTCTGGCCGGGGCGATTGCGCTGGCAATTGGAATCGGTATTCAGAATTTTCCAGAAGGAACTGCAATTTCGATGCCTTTGAGGAGAGAAAATTTTTCCCGAATGAGAAGCTTTTGGTATGGTCAGCTTTCGGGAGTTGTTGAGCCGATAGCCGGTGTTGCCGGTGCTGCTTTGGTTTTAATTGCCCGTCCGATTCTACCATATGCTCTTGCTTTTGCCGCCGGAGCGATGATTTTTGTGGTCATTGAGGAATTGGTCCCGGAATCGCAATCAGGAGGACATTCTCACGCCGCGACAATGGGGGCGATCCTCGGTTTTGCAGTGATGATGACCCTCGATGTGGCGCTGGGATAATAATCAATCAAACGGAAGATTTAATATACGTGCAATATCAGCTTGATTTTTTGACGTAGACAACTTAGTATTGGATAGCAAATTTATAGAAAGAGACATGGTTAATAAAACTATTAGGAGTTAATATGGCAGTGAATCCTGAAATACTCGATGCTTTAACCACCGGCATTCAATCCGAAGTCGCGGCATATGTTTTTTATATTGAGGTCATCAAACTTACCGAAGCAAATGGGATTAAGGAAACTCTTGAAAATCTTGCCGCTGAAGAGAAAAAGCATTTCCAGATATTGGAAAGACAGTATGATTCTTTGGTTCGTTCCGAGAAGTGGATCAGCACCGCTGATGTTTTAAAACAGGAAGGATTACCTGAGATAGACGCCAGGATGGCCGAAAAACATAGAGATTTGATTGAGAAGGTCAAAATTCTAAAAAGCCCGCTTGAAATATTGAATATGGCACTAAAACTGGAAATAGAAGCGCAGGAGCTGTTTGTTAGATTGGCCGACAATTCCGAATCGGATGAAGGAAAAAAAGTATTTACGCATCTGGCCGGATTTGAGGAAGGGCATGCCAAATTAATTCAGAGTCACATCTATAATTTATAAGATTTTAAATTATGCCAAATATCAATAATTAGGATAACGCCAAAAAGCTGTTATCCAAAATGAATGGGGGAGACAAATATGGAACTTGATCCGGTCTTATTGGCAAGAGTTCAATTTGCATTAACCATTGGTTTTCATTTTATTTTTCCTCCAATATCTATTGGATTGGCCTGGTTGCTTGTTATTATCGAGGGAATCGGTTGGTATAAGGGTGATGATGATTACGTCAGAATGGGCAAGTTTTTTGGTAAACTACTGGCTATTACCTTTGCCGTGGGTGTTGCCACCGGTATTGTAATGGAATTTCAGTTCGGGACCAACTGGGCCGAATACTCAAAATTTGTAGGTGATATATTTGGCGCGCCATTGGCCGCAGAAGGTATTTTTGCATTTTTCCTGGAATCTGCCTTTCTCGGTTTGTACCTCTTCGGTCGGAACAAAGTTTCCAAAGCTATTCATTGGTTTTCAATATTTATGGTTGCGATTGGAGCTACGTTATCGGCCTTTTGGATATTGGTGGCTAATTCATGGCAGCAAACGCCTGCCGGATACGTAATCCAGAACGGTCGAGCCGAATTGACAAGTTTTGCCG
>JAUVBC010000201.1 GCA_030591405.1 Candidatus Zixiibacteriota bacterium | reverse complement strand
GGCAAATCAAATCACTTTTTGATGATGACAATATTGGTTTCCCATAATTGCTCTTTTCCAAATTTAGCCTAAAAGTTTTTGATATTGAATAGCTCTCATCCTTTTCCAGCAAAAGCAGAAACTTACAAATTTTTCTTTCTAACAGACCGACTGAATGCCGGGAGCATAAATACCAATCGAAAAGTTCTGTCTATTGAATAGTCAACCCCGCATTTTATTTTAGCAAGCTACTATAAAAAGGGATACACTTATCGTGTACCCCTTTTTTATTGCAGCATATATTATGCTCTATGCTTATTTGTATTTGTGTGTAATTATGAAAAAAACAATAACCTCAATTGAATTGATACCAAGCGGAAATTATCCAACTAACTCTTTTGCTTTTTCCAATAAGGCTTCCTTATCAACCGGTTTTTCAAAATATGCTTCCGGTGCCCGGACCTGACTTCTTGAAGAGATAAAATTTTCGAATTCCGGCGTGACACCAGTTAACATGATGACCGGAATCTCTGATGTTTTATCCGACTCTTTTAATTTTCGATACATCTTCACACCTGATTCCACCGGCATCGAGATATCAAGTACAATAAGGTTGGGGAGTTCTTTTTCAGCTTTATCGAAACCGTCTGCCCCATCAGCGGCCGATATCGCTTGATAACCATTCTCCTCAAAAAGAAGAGTCAGCCACTTGGTGATATCAGCCTCATCATCAACAATTAAAATCTTTTTTGAATCTGACATAATATATTTCCTTATTACCAAATTTATTTTTTCTTATTCATAAACTCTTTAAGCTTTTTTAGCATTTCCGGGTTAGCATCATCGATGATATTTTTCAAAGCATTTTGCATTTCAACCATTTCGCCCGTTTCTTTTTCCTCTTCGGTTGTATCCATCCCCAGTATCTTTTTGATAGCAGCGATATAATTTGTCGGCTTGACCGGTTTTTCCAGATAAATTCCGGGGCCTGACATCGTTAGCTCTTTCAAATCAGATTTGCCAAGATCATCGCGGGCATGGCCGGTAACAATAATTACCGGAATTTTGGACCATTCTTTGTTTTTGGTCAATTCGCGATATAATTTTGCGCCGGACTTTTTGGGCATCACCAAATCAAGAGAAATTAAATCAGGAATTTGCTTTTTGACCTGTTCCAGTGCAATGTTGCCATCCTCGGCCAAAATTACATTAAAGCCCGACTCTAAAAGAGCCGCCTTTAAAAAATTTCTAACATCGGCTTCATCATCAACCACCAAAACGGTTTTTTTGGCATTTTCAGCCATTTTTGACTCCTTTATTTACAGAAAACAATTTATTTCATTTCTTTATATAATGCCATCAGTCTTTTTCTTGGAAATTCCATTCGGAATCTTGCTCCACTCCCTATTTGGGAATCAACCAATATTTTCCCGCCGTGCTCCTGGACAATTTTACGGGTCGTCAAAAGTCCCAGCCCGGTTCCCTCGCCACCTTTAGTAGTGAAAAAGGTAGTGAATATTTTTTTCTTAATTTCGTAATCGATACCGCTACCATTATCAGAAACTTCAAATATCAGCTTATCGCGCCCTTCGCTGACCTTGATAATAACTTCTGTTCCCTTTTGCTTGCCCATCAAACAGGCATCAATTGCATTAGAAACCAGATTTGTAAGACAGGTATGAATACCGTCAGGATCAAGCGGTGCACTTTTGACATTTTTATCAATCTCAGATTTTAACTCAATTCCTGATTGTGCGGCAATATCTTTATATAAATCAACAATTTCCTTTGCCAAAAAACCGGGCTTTATCATTTTCAGTTGAGGTAACCGACCTTTGGAAAAACTCAGGAAATCTTTGACAAGTGAAGTTGTTTTTTCAAAATTCCGCTCCAGAATTTCCCAGCCTTCGCTAATCATTTCCTTATCATTTTTATTTAAACCAAGACTGACAATATACTTGCCACCTTCCATACCCATCAGAATATTTTTAATGCTATGGGCCAGACCGGCGACTGTCTGCCCCACAGCTCCCAATCTTTCAGCCTCGATTACTTGATGCTCCAATTTTCTTAAAGCTGTTATATCATTGGATATTTCAATAACATGAGCAATATTATCGCTCCCCCTCATCAATGGCGATGTTGAGACGGCATAATTAATATCCTGTCCACGTTTCCCCATACCTAACTGTGTCGAGTGATGAACCCGGCCATCTCTAAAAGTTTTGGCGGCCGGACAATTGGGGCATTTCGTTGTTCGTCTTTTATATACTTTATAACAGTGCTGTCCCAAAACTTCTCCGAAATTATTTCTGAACGCTTCATTGGCCCTGACTATCCTATAATCCTCTCCGATGACCGTGATATAGCAGGGAACCCGATCAAAGAGAATCTGATATTCCTGTTGCCAGCGATCAGTTTCAGTGACGATATGGGTCATCTCCAGAGCGTATTCGACTCGTCCACCCTCTTTGATTCTTAAAGGAAAAACATGTCCGACATAGTGTGTTTTTCTTCCATGCTGGTCAACTCCTACCGCATCGGCAACAATTGGTTTCCCTTTTTTAAAAACTTCGACAGAGGGACAGTCTTTGCATGGTTTTTTTAATTTCTTATAGACGGCATAACACTTTTTATTTTTCCAGTTGCCGAAATATTCGGTGAAATTTTTGTTCGCCTCGACAACATTATAATTGCGATCAATAACGGCGACATTGAAGGGAACCTGATGAAACAGCTCCTCATAGATCATGTCAGCCAAACGTCGTGGCGGATTGACTCTATTATTTGATTTCATGCATTCCCCCCGCTTTTAGAGGAGTTTCCCGATTTTATCAATTTATTAATTGTACCAATAAACTCTTCGACATTAATCGGCTTTTCGAGAAAGTGTTCCGGCGGAGGCATAGAGCTATCGGACAAATATGACCGAAAGTCAAATTCTCCCGCTTGAACAACACCGCTAATAATAATCACCGGAATACTCTTCAAAATTTTATCGCGTTTCAACTTTGCATAAAATGATATACCGGTCTCTTCAGGCATCATAATATCCAGACAGATTAAATCGGGATTGATTTTTTCGACCACAGCTTTGGCATCTTTTACGCTGTTTATTGAGTAAGGCAAAAAACCGTTTGATTTCAGCACCACGGTCAAATATTTGATGACATCTGCCTCGTCGTCGATTATTAATACCTTTGGTCTCATATTATAAACTCTTTTCATTTTTCTTATTTGATTTTTCCAAAGGCAATATGACACGGTTATAAAAAGGTGTTTGGTCATACCATTTAAGTAATTCATTGAGATGTTCCGGCGGGACTGATTCATGGCATGATGCACATTCGGCCAAATCTTGTTTTTCAGGCATAGAAGCAGCCTTCTCTTTATGACAGGAGACACATTGTATATGCATGGCGTCTGTATATGAAACGGTAACAAGCTTCTCAAAAGGAATCTCTTCCGGTGTGGTAAGCATATCGGTATGACACTCAATACATTTTTTGGCAGTCTGTTTCATTCTGACTTCATTGTCAGGATGGCATATCCCGCAGACAATATCGGCACCAATTTTTGAGGCATGCCAATCGTGGTCAAAAACGTTTGATTCGGAGTACATATACTTATGACATTCCTGACATCCGCTGTTTTTATCGAGAGGTTTATTCATATGATGACAAACTGAGCAGGAATCTCGATATCCCAAAGAATCGATATGACCCTGATGGTTAAAAGATACGCCATAGCCATCGCGATTGCCGTCAACAAACAATACATTTTCGCCCCGAGCTTTCCTTGCGGGAACTTCTTCTATACCACTACTATATATTCTTTTACTGGGAAGAATAGTAAAACCAACAGCGAGTGAGATTACAAATATAAGTGAGTACACCGTCGGTGCGGCCATACGAGGCGTCCCCAACCAAACCCTGGCCGTATAGTCGAACTTCACGCCATTCTCGGGTTTATCCCGGTCATCTTCCCATTTTACACCCCAGATTTTAAAGCGTTCAATGCAAAATAGAAATGCCAATATTGCCCCAGAAATAATCATCAAACTAATAAGTATTTCAAATATTGTCGGTTCATAACTGGGAACTCCTGCATTAAGCGCAATACCTGCAACAGCCGCTCTATCAAGAACAAGTCCAATTACTGCAGAAATAGAGATGACCCACAATCCGCCGAAAGAATTACGAATCCTGGGAATCCATAGCAGAATTAATGGTATAACAATCATTAATAATATCTCTATTATAAATAATGCTGATTCCCATGACCCATCAAAAATAATGGGAAACTTCCCATTTGCTCCTATATCAATAATTCGAACCAATCCGTATGTCATAATGAAAAAGGAAAAGAGATAACCGAGTTTTGAAAGAACATTTTTGTCAGCTTCTTTTCTATAAATAAATCTGACTATTAGAATTGCCAAAATCAACATCAATGGACCAATTGCGACTGCCGAAAGGAAAAATAGAATTGGCAATAATGATGTATACCACAGAGGATGAAGCTTTTCCGGGGTAATCAGAAACATTGTTCCCAATGAGGATTGATGAAGCGTTGAAATCATTATACCCAAAAACACCAGAACAATTCTGTATTTGACTAAAAATCTCCGTATTTTTCCGAACCGGCTGGTCTCATCAAGCGGAACTGGCAAAAATTCCAGAAAAAGTACGGTTAAATATAATATTACACACCATGACACCTCAAATAGAGCTGAATGATGCTGCCAGTAGATTATCGGATGCCAGACCATCCAGGGAAGACCAAGTTCGGTAACAAGGGCGGTGGCGGCAGTTATATAACCCAGAAACGCCAGTAGTACAGATATTTTGGCATATTTATAATATTCTTCTTTTGCCATTATATATATAACAGCAGTCAT
>JAUVBC010000066.1 GCA_030591405.1 Candidatus Zixiibacteriota bacterium | reverse complement strand
GTTTGTCGATAACTGGAAAAACTCATCCGATGCCACCCGGAAACTGATGGGTGCACTAACTGATGCATCACTTAATCAAAAAGTTGCCGAGGGGCATCGGACATTGGGAAAGATCGCCTGGCATATAACAACATCTATTCCGGAGATGGCCAACAGAACCGGATTAAAAGTCGATGGCCCCAAAGAAGATTCCCCTGCACCCAATACCGCATTTGAGATCATGGACGGTTATGATGTTGCCGCCAAATCGCTTTTGGATCAGATTCAGGAAAACTGGACCGATGCTGATTTGCAGGTTGAGGATGAAATGTATGGCGAAAAATGGCGCCGTGAATTTACCGTGCGCGTTTTGAGGGAACATGAGATTCATCATCGCGGTCAGATGACAATTCTGATGCGTCAGGCAGGATTGGAAATTCCCGGTTTATATGGGCCGTCAAAGGAAGAATGGGTTAAATTTGGCATGATCGAACCAGAAATTTAGATTTTTTATCAGATTTTCTGTGTTTGCCGCAAGTATCTAAAACATAATAACATAGAGCTGTCTTGTTTGTTGTTTTGTGTCAAATTATACACTTTTTTAGATTATTTTTATATTTTTTGAATATTTGGATAATTTTTATAATATTCCGACCGAAAAAAATTACCTGACTGATGAAATTGTTAAAAATAAAATTAAATTTCACTTGCTATTTTTTGGAAAATATATTTTTTAAAATCGCTATTTTGGTATAGGTATAAACTGCTATATAGATGGAGGTATTTATGGACTGCGTCTTTTGCGGTGAAGAGATTTCCGGCCGGCCGATCCGTCAGGGCGGTCAGATTTATTGCTCGATGGAATGCCTTGAAACGGTTGTCGAGGTAGGAAGCAATGAAGATGATTATGAGGTCGATGATGTTCAAGATGATAGTTTGGATATGGATTATTACGACGAGGCCGATGAGTTTTAATTATTGATTGTGCAAACTACAAAAATTAAAAGCTCCCATTTTGGGAGCTTTTTTTATTAGCGAGAGATTTTTAATATCTCATACTTGATAATACCAACCGGAACCTTTACCTCAACAACATCACCGACCACTTTGCCCAGTAAGGCAGCACCAATCGGCGATTTAATCGAAATGATATCGTTGTCGATATCGACCTCATCGGCCGGTGCCAGTTGATACTCAATCTCCTCGCCATCTTTTTGGTCCTTGACCAAAACCTTTGCGAAAAGATACGCTTTGTCGGTTGGAATATTATCGGTTTCCACCGGCAGCACCCGGCTGAGTTTAAATTCAATATCGCCAATTTTTCTTTCGAGGTGCGTTTGGGCTTCTTTGGCGGCGTGGTATTCGGCATTTTCCGAGAGATCACCAAGTTCCATAGCTCTTTTAATTTCGGCGAGCAATGCAGGTCGCTTATTTGCTTTTAAATCATGAAGCTCTTTTTCAAGCTTCACTATCCCGGGTCTTGACATATGTATTGGTTCATTACTCATAGATTTAATATAATAAAATTTATTCTCTGCGGCATATGCTTTTTATCATTAATTAGACTATTTTTTATTTTTGGTCACAAAAGCCTCCAAAAAACAAAAAAATCAATATCTATATGTAGAAATTAGAATTGTTTTTTTAGAGAGACAGAATTATACTCAGGAGACAGATATATGAATATTCCGAACAGTTATCTGTTCGGCAGGAGAAATAGTTATCCAGGAAGGAAAAAATGAGAGCAAAAATATCCAAATCGATTTTAATTTTACTAATTCTTATCTTTGGTTGCAGCCAATTCTTATTCGGGCAAACTTCGACCAGATCACAAAGAACAAGTGACGAGACCACCCGCGACCGACTCCTGCAGGAATATCTTGATAAACAAGACGCAGCTGAACAAGATAAACTTCTTGAAGATTTGAAAACCAGGAGTCAGACGGAACGTCATACGGCAGATTATACCAGCCCGGAGATTTACGATGATACCTCTGCTTATTTACAAATGTCGCTTGACAGCTTATCCGACAGCCTCTTTGTTGCCGAAGAAATATCCGACACAATCCCCGATACCACTTTAAAACCGTTTGGGTTTGATCTGTTTGAAACTTTCTACAAGGATGCGGCGGTCCCGACCGATGTTGCCGATATCGATTATTATATTCTGGGGCCTGGCGACAATCTGCTGATTTATCTCTGGGGTAAAGTGGAAAAAGAATATGATCTGACCATCGATCGGCAGGGCAATGTTTTTGTTCCCAAAGTTGGCGAAATAGCCGCCTGGGGAATGACCCTTAAAGATTTTGAGTCAAATGTTAAAAGTAAATTATCCAAAGTATATACCGATTTTCAGATTTCGGTTTCGCTCGGCAAGATACGCTCAATTCGTGTTTATCTCACCGGTGAAGTAAAAAAACCGGGCGCTTATACCGCCAGTTCACTGACAACACTATTTAACGCTTTGTATCTGGCCGGGGGACCAACTGAACGCGGCTCACTACGTAATGTTAAATTGATAAAAAATGGCAAATCCTCTAAAGTTGTTGATCTTTACAAATTCCTTCTTGAAGGGGATAGCCAGGGTGATATTCGACTATCATCGGGTGATGCTGTTTTTGTCCCTGTCTCCGGTCCCAGAGTCAGTATAACCGGGGAAATAAAACGTCCGGCTATCTATGAACTTATTGGCGGAGAAAAAGTCGGTGACCTTTTGGAAATGGCAGGAGGCCCGACTGCAATCGCTTTTACTGATCGGGTTAAACTTAACCGCCTCTCACCTGATAACGAGCGTATTATCATTGACCTTAATATGAATCCGAATAATCAGAACGATATCGATAATATTGTCCTTCAGGATGGAGATATTCTGACTCTATACCCTAAGTACGAGGAGATACTAAAAGTTGTCTCGGTTGGCGGGATGGTAAAAAATCCACAGCAATTTGAAAGAAGCGATTCAACAACATTACTGGAACTGGTGAAACGATGTGAATTGATACCAACCGGTGTTTATTACGAGCGAGCCAATCTTTTCAGACGTTATCCGGATAGAACCCAGGAGATTATACCGATTAATTTGTATGATCTGCTCGCTGGGAAAATCAACATCCCTCTGCAGGATCGCGATTCTCTGCATATATATTCAATCAGTGCGGTTAAACGGCGTCAGTATATTTATATTGATGGTGAAGTCAAATATCCCGGTGAGTACCCCTATTACGAAAAAATGTCGATAATCGATTTGATCTTTTTGGCCGGTGATCTGGAAAAAAACGCATACCGTCTTAATGTCGAACTGGCCCGCACCGATTATCGGGGAACCGTTACGACGCAATTGATTGATATCACCGATCCTGATGTCGAACAGATAAAACTTCAGGAGGACGACCACGTTTTTGTCAGAAAAACTCCAAACTGGTTTGTACATCATATGGCGACCATTGAGGGTGAGGTCAAATTTCCGGGTGAATATGCTCTGTTATCCCGGCAGGAAACACTATATGGCTTGCTCAGGCGAGCTGGCGGATTTACCAACCGGGCCTTTCCGCTTGGAATAATTTTTCAGCGAACCTCGATAGGTGAGGGTTTGATCAGACAAAACCTTCCGGAGATAATTTCCAATTCACAACCGCTGAAAGAGGATTCGTTGGGGAATATCAGAAAACTTGAGTTTATCAAATTTAACCCGGAAAATGTTAGCCGTATTATTATTGACATCTCCAAATTGATGTCTAGTGGCGGTAAAATCGGCGACATGACTCTTCAAAATGGCGATTATATATATGTCCCAGAGATTCCATCAGGTATTTCTGTGATGGGAGCGGTTGGCGCCGAAGGAACCATTAAATTTGACAAAGGCCGTAAGGTGAAATATTATATCATCCGGGCCGGCAGTTTGGGCAGGCAGGCTGATAAAGGTGCGATGAAACTGATCAAGGCCGATGGTAAGGTTTTTGCCGGACGGGGCACGCTTGGCAAACGGGTCGATCTGGGTGATGCTATTGTTGTTCCGACCGTGATTAAAAAGGATCGCGACTGGCTAAATATAGTCTCGCAGGTGGTAACGATTACCGGCGGCCTTTTGACCTCTATCTTTATTATTGATAAGTTGTAAAATCAACAGCATGTTTTATATATAGGCCACGGTCATAAATAATTTATGAAGCCTGTTCCATACCGGAACAGGCTTCTTAGTTTTAATGGAAATATTTTCCAGATTTTCCATATTTCATTCGTTGTCAATATTTTTATGTCACGCAAGCCGATGATAGACTTTCTGTTATAAATATTTTGTCATCCCCGCAGTCTCCGGCATGAGGTTTGCAAATCTTTTCAACATTGAGATGGTCAATTATGGCCGAGAAACTTATGAAAATAGATTTGCACACACATACATGTTACTCCTTCGACTGCGATACAGCTGTCGATAAACTGGTACATGCCGCCGAAGATGTCGGACTCGATGCCATCGCTATCACCGATCATGACTCGATCTCTGCGGTCAGGCTGGCTCAAAAACTGTCCGATAAAATTACGATTATCCCCGGAATGGAAATCACGACCTGGAAAGGGACCCATATTATCGGCTTGTTCCTTAAAGAGAAGATCGTTTCCAAAGAAATTTTTGAGGTTATCGATGAGATCCACGAACAGGGCGGACTTGCTGTCCTGCCGCATCCGTTTCGCCGGAGTAGCGGCTTTATGTATGCCAAAGATAAGCATCAGCTATATACCGCCGATGAGGCGCGCGAACTTTTATCACGAATTGATTTGGTCGAAACGGTCAATTTGAATTGCACTAAGGAAGCATTGACCGATGCCGATTCTTTTTTCGCCTGCCACCCGGATATTCCGCAGTCGGCTGGCAGCGATGCTCATACACCTGATGTTGTTGGCAAAGCATTTGTTGATCTTGAAGATGTCAATTCTAATTCATTGGAAGATATAAAAGAAGCACTTTTGAAGTCATCACGGATGATCCGTTTTGAAGCATATCAGGCCGACACTAAAGAAAAATCGGCCAGAGAAAGAAGAACATCAAAGAGAAAAACAATTCTCAAACGGGCAATGGAATATATGCAGAAACCTATTGGCCGTTCAATCGGGACGATTTTCAGAAACTCAACCAAAAGACTATTTGGTTCGACCAAAAAATCAATAATAGAAAAAAATGAAAAAGATGAAAAAAAAACGGTTGTTCTTTCCGAGGAAAATGAAGGAAAATAAAAAATGAAATTAACCTTTGAAAAAAAGACAACCGATCAATCTGCAGGAAGCAGTTATAATACATTCATAAAAAGCATCAAAGAAGAGCTTGGCCGTCAGAATAAAATTGATTCGGAGTTAATCGGCTTTTATCCTGAACCAGATCAAACTTTGAAGTCGTTTTTGAAATCTTTTATTGGTCCCGGCGATGAAGCTCTTACGGTCGGCCCGACCAATGATAATATTTACAGGGTGATAACATCCTGCGATGCTTCCTATTTTGAATTTTATGAAAAACCTCTGTTTCTGCCAGATCCCTTAGGTTTTGTCGGCAAAGTTACATCACGGACAAAACTAATTGTTCTTGGAAATCCGAACCGATTTACCGGCGTTGTTTACAGCCAAAAGGAAATCGAAAATATTCTAAATATCTCCGGTGATACTATTGTTGTCCTTGATGAATCAACTTTTGAATCGAGTCGGATCACCGCTTTTGATTTATTGAACAAGTATGATAATCTCGTTTTACTCAGATCGTTTGAAAATAGCAAAAATAATCATATTGAATATATAATCAGTAACCCGACAATTATAAAAAATATTGATAATTGTATATTTGAGCAGACCAAAAATAACTCAGTTCTCACGAATATTTTATATAACCTGAAAAATCCCGGTAACAGAATGGGACGTCTCAAAGATGCCCGGCAGGAAATGTTATATCTGTCAATCAGGCTTCGGATGTTTGGTTTGGGATGTTTTCTCAATCCTGACTATTCACTTGTTATCAATACCGTTGAATCTGAAGAGAGTTTATTTTTATTGAATGAGACAGGTATCAAAGCGAAAGATCTCGCCTGTTTTCCAGGATTGGGTGGTAATATTTTAGTCCCTTTTCAACTTGATGTTAACGCGATGTCAATAGTTGACATATTTGAAAATAAAACAATCGTAAAAAATGATAAGAGACCAAAACAGAACCGATTGAAAATTTATCGCCCATCCGAGGCTGATAATGAGCTCAAAATCGGAAGGAATCTTAATATTGAAACTGGTCAAAGATTAGAAAGTAATATGGTGTTCTAAGTTCCTAAACTAAAACATCTTATAAAGACAAAACTTAGAAAAAAATATGTTGCCAATTGATTCGAAGATTTGTATAATCAAACGCAATTACATCCCTTGTATGGAAACAAGAGGCCCTGTTAGGATTAGGGCGAGAAGAAAAGATAGGATCTAACCAGGGATGGGAAAGAGAAAGAGAGGGATCATTTCCACATATTGAAACGGGTAAGGGATTATCCGGGAAATGAAAGTATTTATGCTTTTGTGTAAACATTGCCTGATAGCCGCTAAAGATTTTTTCTCATGTATCGACAATACGATAGAAGGGAGAATTTTCAAAGGGGTGTCCAAATTAATTAACTTGTGTTATTCAACTATCTGCTGTTTTACTATTTCTCGAATTAGCATAAATGGCAGGATGCCGGTTAATTTTATCAGGGGTGGACAATGAGATCTGTAAAAAAGTGCCGAGTAGAAGAATTTATCTATAGGTTTACCAAAGCCTTATTATTGACAGCTTTTCTTATTTATTTCCAAAATCGTTTTAATCTGTTCCAGAATTTTTATATCGCCTATGCAGCTATTATGTCGGCGGTATTATTGCAGTTATTATTACTTGTAAAACTACCAGACAATGATCTGGCTCCGAAAAAAATTATTCGTGATAGAATAAGCGATTTTATGTTTGGCGAAATTAAGTTTATTCTGATGATAACTTTCCTAACATTTTTTGTCAGTCTTAATATCACACCTGAGACTTCGAGTATAATTTTGGGCGGTAATTTGATTCTTCAATCACTGGTTTTTATTGGCTGGAGATTATATAACCGAGCAATCGCAAATGACCCCAGTCCGGTAGCCTATCCCGGTAACAAAAGAAATGTTATTATCGTTGGTTCGGCGGATCGAGGCAAAAAAGCGGCCGATATCTTTCTGGATCATCCTGAACTGAATATGAAAATTCTCGGATTTGTTGACGATAAGCGAAAAGGATTATGGCGTTATCGCGATGTCCCGCTTATTGGTCACCCCGATAATATAAGTTGCCTGATCTCAACTAATCAGGTCGACCTCGTTGTTATGGCTCTGGACAAAGATGATCAACATTATAAACAGCGAGTATTTAGCACTGTTGAATTGATGGGTATCAAGATATGTTTACTGCCCGATATTTTTGTGCAGTCCGGCTCAAAATGCCGTTCATTTTCATTAAATGGACAGCCGGTTTTTCTGTACCATTCAATTCCGGAAAACCGTTTTGCTCTGCTTGTCAAGGACTTGATTGATCGTGTTGGTGCCTTGGCTGGTTTGGTAATGTCGGCACCGTTTGTAGCAATTGCAGCTTTGGCTATTAGGATCGATTCGAAGGGCCCGATCTTTTTTAAGCAAAAACGTTCAGGAAAAAACGGTCGAGTTTTCAAGATGATCAAACTGCGGACAATGGTAAACGAGGCTGATACTTTTAAGGAACAACTGCAGCATCTCAATGAGATGTCCGGTCCGGTTTTCAAAATTCAGAATGATCCTCGAATTACTAAGGTCGGCAGGTTCCTGAGAAAATATTCGGTCGATGAATTCCCACAGTTTTATAATGTCCTCAAGGGTGATATGTCGTTGGTTGGACCGCGCCCTCCGCTGCCTCAGGAAGTTGAAAAATTTGAACCATGGCAACATCGCAAACTATCGGTCAAGCCTGGCTTATCATGCCTCTGGCAAGTTAACGGGCGCAGTAATGTTGACTTTGATCACTGGATCAGACTTGATCTGGAGTATATTGATCAATGGTCGCTGGCGATGGATGCTAAAATTCTGGCTCAAACAATCCCGGCTGTTCTGAAAGGAAAGGGAGCCAGCTAATAAATTTATTTTTGGGCAATGGACTGCCGGTGAATATTTCTAAACATATAATTGCAATATTTATTCTCTTGTTTGTATTCGCAAATCTGCAGGCAGGAGATTTTTTTATTCCGGTCGAAGTCCCGGAATATCAAATTTTAAATGATTATTTGCAAAGAGATGAATTTGGTAATAAATTTGTCCGTTTCAACACACAATTGACTCCATTGTCAGATAATAATCTATTTCCCAATCATCAAATTTTTGGAAAAACCAAACCGAACCGTTTTGAATTTTCTCCATTTCTAATTTTAGCCGAGGATTTTGAATCATCGAAATTTGCGCGCGGCGCCGGATATGCATCAATTCGAGGTGGATTTCTTGCTCTGGCTCAGAAAAATATCTCCATCTATACTAGTTTTCTTCTGGATGAACGTCTGGCCAAAAATGATTATTATTCAGGAAAAGTATGGCGCGGACTGGCCGGTGAGGTCGAAACTGCGATGGCTGTTTATAAAGGTTCTGGTTTTGATATTATCGCCGGTCGCTTTGGTTCATCGTGGGGACCATCAAGGCAGTCACTAATACTTTCCGAAACTGCCCGCCCGATGGATGGAATTCAGATTCGCAGTGAGTGGGGCAAATTTTCATTCACCTGTCAATTTGCCAAACTGAACCGAGTATTTTCTTTTGCCGAAAATCAGACCGGTTATATAAACAGATATTTTGCCGGGCACCGGATTGCTTTTAGAGCGAATGATAATTTGCATTTTAGCCTCTTTGAAACGATAATATATGGTGGGCCGGGACGATCAATTGAGATTGCTTACTTAAACCCACTGATGTTTTTCCATGCTTTTCAATTAAACGAAAACTACGATGACAACACTTTTCTCGGGTTCGATTTTACCTGGTTTTTGAACAATCAACACAAATTTTATGGGCAGTTTCTAATTGATGATTATCAGATAGACAACGAAGTACCCGGCGACAATGAACCAAACGAAATTGGAATATTGTTGGGTATTAACTCGATTGATTTCTTTGATCTCTTTGATCTGAAAGCAGAATATCTTAAGATCACTAATCGAACCTATAATCAGATTTACGCTCGCAACAAATATGAAAACCGTGGTCAATTGATTGGCCATCCGTTTGGTCCCGATGGTGATCGTTTTTCTTTATCATTTATCAGATGGTTCAGAGACAACAAAAAAGCAACATTGGATTTTCTGTATCAACGCAAAGGCGAAGGGTCTTTCGATGACATCTGGACAACTCCCTGGGACGATGTTGACGATTATACCGAGCCGTTCCCAACCGGAGTTGTTGAAAAATCATTTTCAACCTCAATCGGTTTTACCGGGTATCTCAATCGATATCTATATATAGATGCTTCATCCGGGATAAATTTT
>JAUVBC010000200.1 GCA_030591405.1 Candidatus Zixiibacteriota bacterium | reverse complement strand
GGGGGAAGATATGCAAAAAATCGATCCCCGGTTTGAAGTTCGCCCCCAGATAAACAAGACGATATCAAAAATTTTCCGAGATACCAGATATTCCAAAAATAAATCAATTTTTAAGAAGGCAATGTGGCTGACATTTAAGAGACCCTCGAAAGATTGGAAAGATGCACCAGCCTATTTTTTCGAGCTGATGACCGATTCATACCGATATGGTCTTGGATACTACTCCGCCTCAAAAAGCACGATGGATATTTTACGGGAATCGATAAATAATAATCCGAAAGAATTCCTAAAAGCAATTTCTTTTTACGGCAAACAATCGGCTATCAAACTTATTGGAGATAAATATAAAAAACCTTTAGAAAGCGGCCATCCTGAAATAATTCAAGACTGGTATCAACGCAAGAGCTTTTATCTTGTAATCACCCGAAAAATTGATGGAATTCTATTCTCTCTGAGACTTAAAGCCGATGTGGTAGAATGCTTTAGGGCTCTTGGCCCGTTATATAAGTATCTTTATAAGCATATTCAGATCACGCCCAAATAATGATGCTTTCTTTGCAATAGGTTTCGTAAGATATGCGCAAATGATTGCACCAATTATGATTGTTTATTCAGTTTTGGCAAACCGAGAACATTCTAATTATTTTTATTAAGATTTTATTAAAACGCATCTGTTTTTGGTTTCGCGTAAGTGATTCCTTTTGAATATGTTACAGATAGTATTGGCTGCCTTTGCCAACCATAATTTATATTTGGTCAAATGATATTTTTGGCCCTCTATTTGCTCGGGGTTTACTAAGTCGAAAGAGGCAGAATTTTGACGTTTTTAACCAATTAGCAGGAAGTATAGATTTTTGATGCAGCCGCCAAATAACAGAATGAATTCAAAGCTGAACTCCTCATATGTTATTGCCAACAAGCCATATTCTTATGGGTCGGTGATTGGTTTGGAACGGCTCCCCGGGATTGAGACTAAATCCAGGGATTCAATCGGTTCTACTTTAAGATTCTATTTTGGTGAATATTTTCTTGGCATTTTATTCGTTGTTGCGCTTTCAGCCTATGCTGTCTTAAAGCCTTCAAGTTCATTATCTTGGGGTGAGATGCTTAAAAATATGCTATATTCTGCGGTCAAAAAATCACTTGATATATCATTTGCAACAATTGGACTTATTTTGGCATCGCCTATTATGTTATTGGTTGCAATCTTACTTAAAATAACCAGTCCGGGGCCGATATTCTACACTCAAACTCGTATTGGCGTGAATCGACGTCGTGGAAATACCAGGGTATATTCAGCCTCAATGAATAAAGATCGCAGAGCTCGTGATAGACGTCGTGACAACAATTACGGTCGTCCTTTTAAAGTGATTAAATTTCGCACGATGGTTAACGACGCTGAGGCCAAGAGTGGCCCGGTTTGGGCAACTAAAAACGATGCCCGAATCACTCCGCTAGGAAAGTTTTTGAGAAAGACCCGTATTGACGAAATCCCGCAGATGATAAATGTTTTGAGAGGTGAGATGTCAATGGTGGGGCCGCGCCCGGAGCGTCCGACATTCGTAAAGGATTTATCGGTCAAAGTTCCTGATTATGCTGAAAGACTGAATGTCAGGCCCGGTATAACCGGTCAGGCGCAGGTTACAACAGGATATGACACCTCTTTGGAATCGGTTGTCGAAAAAGTTAAAAATGATGTGGAGTATATTCGCAACTGGAATCTCTGGTCGGATCTGAAAATCTTGATGAAAACGGTTCTGGTGGTGATAACTGGAAAAGGCGCCTGTTAGATTAATTTTGTATGAAAAATCTTACCGTGTTCCAATATTTGGAGTACGGTTTTTTTATTGCTTGATATTCTATTCAATATTTGATATAATTTCCGATTAAGTAATAACGATAAACAATTGAACGATATAGATGTTTATGAAAAAAATATTATTCTTTATACTGTTTCTAGTATTACCGGCCAGTTTGGTTGGACAGTCAATATCATCGGGGTTGATTGTTAGCACCAATCCCTCTGGTGCCAAAGTAATTCTTGATGGCGACATAACTATTGACGGTTTGTCACCAATCGGTTTTCCGGGTGAATTACAAGGAAAATATAAGATGACTATCAGGGAAGATGGTTATGAAACATTTCGTAAGACTATGTTTCTATCCCCCGATAATCCAATGGACTTGACTTTTAGTTTAAAACCAAAAACAAGATTTAAGGCAACTATGCGTTCTATGATTATTCCGGGATGGGGGCAGATGTATAGCGGCCGAACCGGAAAAGGTTTCTTTTTTACCGTTTTGGCAGCAGGTGCAGCTGGTTATTATTTTATGACAGATAATAATTTTAGTGAGAAACTCGATGATTATGATCGAGTTAATTCCCAATATAATCGCGCCACTACCGAAGCTGAAAAAGCTTTACTTTATTCTTTGCTTGGCAGCGCAAAACAAGAGGCGTACGACGCTGAGAATAAAAGAGCCATTGCGATCGGCGGTATGATTGGTGTCTGGGGATTAAATCTCATTGATGCCCTGTTTTTCTTTCCTAAGAAAAAAGGCGATCTGCCTGTTAAAAATCTTACTATAAAACCGGATCCGGAGCAGGGTGGGGCACAAATTGTTTTTTCCTACAGGTTTTAAATGGAGTAGAGAGTAATGAAACAGATATTTATATTATTGTTATTATTAGTTCTGATAGGTGGTTGCGAAAGAACTCTTGATTCGGGGAACGTCGGATTTGAGCCATCTGATGATTTACCTGTTCCAACTGCTCTAAAAATATTTCATCTTGCCGATGGAATTGAACTAAACTGGCAGATATCTGACAGCGATGTTGTTGCATATTTCAATATTTATTATACTGACCAAACCGAAGAAGAATTTATTTATTGGGATTCAACTGCAGAGTTTGCAAAATCAATTACGACTCTGAATACCGGGCAAGTTTATTATTTCAAGGTTGCGGCAGTAGATACCAATGATGTTGAGGGAGCCAGATCAACTATTGTATCATCGCAAATTGGGGTCACTTCGATTGTAATAAATGATAATGACATTTATACAAATAGTGTCGATGTTTCGATATCTTATGTTTATCCGGTTACGCCGCTTTTGGTCAAAATTTCTGAAAGCTCAAATCTGACTGGTGCCGTTTGGCAGAATTTTCGACAGCCGGGGAGTTTTGAATTATCTGACGGTGATGGTGTCAAATTCCTTTATGCTCTACTCAGATTTGGCGATGGATCCGAATCATTGGTTTCGGTATCTGACAGTATTATATTAGATACTAAAGCTTTTATCGATTCGACCTATTTTATTGCCGTTCCTGCTGTATTGCAGGCCGGTGATACGGTTTATTTTTATATTAACGCTGGTGAGTCAGGTGGAGTGGCGAAAATTTCTTTTACCGGACTTGCACAATTGGATCTCTATGACGACGGTGAAAATGGTGATACGATGGCCGATGACGGTATCTATACACGGCGGTATATAATTCCGATAAATCTTGAAATTGAAGACGGTGTGGTTACCGGTAGCTTTATCGATGCGGCAGGCAATGCGGCTGATAATACCGCTTCGGTATCACAAATAAATATTGTTATCCCGCCGGAGCCGATCTTGCTTCAGACAATTGCCGAATCATCATCGCTGATCCGTTTGAGTTGGTCCGAAGTCAATCCTACCGGTGCCGCATTTTCATCATATCGCATTTACCGGAAAACATCAACTGGCGTCACTGAATCATCCGAGTTAATTGCCAATATTACAGCACGAGCCACGCTTGGATATTCAGATGATAATCTTAATGATAACCAGCTTTATGTTTATCGCATATATGCCTATACCGCTGATGGTCTTTATACTCAATCTGAGGAATCATCGGCGACAACAATGGTAAACACGCCGCCGTCATCGGTTACTTTGGCGGTTGGTCTGGAAGATGAACTTACGATTAATATTTCATGGACCAGAAACAATGATGATGACTTTGAGTCATATCAGATTTATCGGGGAAGTACAATAGATGTTACCGATTTGACCGGTCAGCGTTTGACGGCGATAAATGACCAAAATCAGACCAGTTTTACCGATGTCAGATTCGATGCTCTGGATTCTTATTATTATGTTCTATATGTTTATGACAAACAGGGACTAAAATCATCAAAATCAAATGTAGAATCTACTCCATAGGAAAGGCTTGATAAATTGGATTTTTTAACAAAGCTAAACAGACTTGTAGGCCTGTATCTATTTGCTCTTAAGACATTTTTGAGGGGAGGCGTCTGGCTTCCTTTTATAATATATGGTTTCCTGCAATTTGTTATTTTGATTTTTATAGCCAATTATACCAACCCGTATATTTATCCGATTTTATCGCCAATTGCGAATTTTCTTCTGGATGATAAGGCTTTGTTATTAAACCATTATCCGGCTATCTATCTTCTTCTGCCATATTTTTTTCAATGGTTTATAATTGCAGTCGGAATATTGTTTGAGGGATTGGCCGTTGGGTTGACCGTCGTGCTGGTTCTGAAGGTTGTAAATTCCAGCAGATTTGCCAATTTGAAATTAAATTTTGCGCGAAATCGCTGGTTTCAGTTAGCTCTTGGCTGGACATTAATTACCGTTATATTATGGATTGTAAATAGATACTTGCCTCAACTCTTCTCTGAGCTTTTAGCCTCATCGCCGCGGCGTCAGATGTTGTTTGATCTTGTTCTGAAGTTATTGACGGTCGGTCTCTATTCCATTTTCATTTATGCCCTGCCAGCCATAATAGTATATAAGAATAGCCTGACGGCTGCTTTTAAGACCTCGTTTTCATTATTTAGAATGAATCCGATATTTTCATTCTTTTTGGCATTAATACCAATTTTATTAACCTGGCC